>JAUYDJ010000084.1 GCA_030690025.1 Chloroflexota bacterium
CCGGCCGCCGCAATGGCATCCACCACCTTTTTCATCTCGGGCAGGGTGGAGTTAAGCATGGCGCTCAGTCCCAGCACCCTGGCGCCGGTCTCCCTGACCTTGGCCACAAAGGTCTCGGCGAGGACATCCACGCCTACGTCAACCACCTCGAAGCCGGTGCCTTTCAGCAGCGCTATCACAATATTCTTGCCTATATCGTGAATGTCCCCCTTAACCGTGCCGATGACCACCTTGCCGGCTGACTTACCCGTTCCGGCGTCTTTCAGAAGTGGCTCCAGCTTCTCCATGACGCCCTTCATGATATGGCTGGAATATATCAGCTCGCTCAAGAAATACTCGCCGGCGGTGAAACGCTCGCCGACCTCCGTCATGCCGGCATTCAACTCACTGACTATGTCCAGAGGCGCTCTGCCATCCTTTAACTTGGCTTCCACCAGCTGGTTCACCCGGTCTTTATTAAGCTCAGCCAGCGCCTGCGCCAGCTCCGTCAGTTCCGTCATCAGCTACCTCCTGCCAGTCTTCTACCATGCCCAGGATAAAAGCCAACGATAAGCTATTTTTTCCATCATCTCCCACGAGTCTCTGACCAGCGCTTCATCACCCATAACTCCACCCAGGTCTTTGAGTACGACCTCCCAGGGAGTCATCACCTTCTCCAGCCCTTTTGGAGTCGGAAAGCCAACCTGAGGGGCGGGTTTGAGCTTGGGCTTGATGGTATCACTGTACCGCCCGTATTCCAGGATAGCCGCCGTGTAGGCGCGGAAGTTCTCCGGCTTAGCGCCGTAGGGAATAGCACATCCCCCGCCGATGATAAGACCGCCGTCCTTGCCCACCGTCTCACACAGCTCCTTAACCCGGGCACGAATCTGGTCGGGTTTACCCAGTATGAACATGGAGTCGGGAATGCCGCCCGCCAGGCACACCGTATCGCCAATTTCACGCTTGGCGCGGGCAATATCGGCCTTGTTATCGATATCGCAGATGATTTTACCTTTAGGGAACTCATTATAGTGGTGCCAGTTAGACGTCCAATCACCCTCCAGGTAGACCCGCAGCGTGTGGCCGGCGTCGAGGAGTATATTGGTCAGTTTCTTGAGCGACGGCCAGTAGAAGGTGTCAAACTGCCTCGGCGATAGGAAAGGATGACAGCCGCGGTGCAGCGGCATCAGAACGGGGTAACGCCGTAGCGGGTCAGCAGCAGCCAAGGCCGAATTGGCCATATCGGGTATAATGGCCTCGCAGGCCGCCAGCACTTTATCGGGGCGCTCGTGAATGTCTATCATGATACCCTGCAGGCCGCGCAGCTTGTCGGCGAGGGCATCAAACGGCGCCCAGGCGGAGCTCTGCACCGGCGGCGGCAGACCGTACCGGGTACGCATCAACTCACCGTACCGCCCATTCAGGTGGTCCCGCATCGCCATGGCCAGGCCGCCTTTCAAAAAGGCCAGGTAGGAGCGGGTTGAGCCCCGCTCGGCAAACTCACTCATTACCCGGGGCAGAAAGCGCTCCATCAGGAACTGTCCCATATCCCTGATGAGCAGGTCGTAGTCCTCCGGCTTCATCCACTCCCCTTCAAAATACTGAAAGGGGGTGTCCGGCGGCAAATCGCGCCCGGGAAGCTTATACAACTTGTAGCCGACAGCGTCAAAAAGGGGCGGCCACTGCCGGACGCTGGCGCGGAGCAATTCGACCTCCGGGAAGTCCTCGGCGAATTTAGTGAAAGCGGCGAGCCATTTATCGTCGCGGTAGGTAATCTCCTCAAATGAATAGCCGGCGTAGGCCTCGGTAAAGTAGTTTGAGCCAGTGCCGGCCACGACCATGCGGTCGGTAGGCTCTCGGGCGATAGTGGCCTGGTAGCGCGCCAGCCTTTCGTCAAACAGTCGCTGCATTTCCTGAGACATACTTCTCCTCCAGATAGCGAAATGTCATTGCGAGTCCCGATGAAATCGGGACGCGGCAATCTCGAAGTGTTAGAGATTGCTTCGCTGCGCTCGCAATGACAGGCAAAAGATAATATTACCTCTCGGTGTCTACTTCTTTTTCAAATAGTCGAGCGCCCACTGGAGCTCGTCGTCGCCGGTGAGGGTAAGCTCAATGTCCGGCTCCAGCCCCTTACCCTCAATGAGGCGTCCGTTGGGAGTAAGCCAACGGGCGGTAGTAATATATATCCCCGAGCCATCACTAAGGCGGCGCAGGATATTGACACTGCCCTTGCCAAAAGTCCTTGTCCCGGCGATGGTAGCGCGTTTGTAGTCCTGCAAGGCCCCGGCCAGCACCTCGCTGCCGCTGGCGCTGAACTTGTCCACCAGGACCACCATCGGTAAATCAGTCATGACCGGGGTGTTTTTGACGCTTTGCGAGGTACGCCTGCCCTCGTTGTCCACCACGTTGACCACCACGCCCTCTTTCAGGAAGTGGCTGGCCACATCAACCACCGCCTCCAGCAGGCCGCCGGGGTCGCTGCGCATATCGAGAACAATGCCGGTGGCTTTTTGCTGGATGGCGCTCTCCAGCGCCGCGGTCATCTCCTGGTCGGTACGACCGGAGAAGTGAGTAAGGTTGATATGGGCAATGTCGCCTTTCATCTCAAGGCGGACGCTGGGCAGCTGTATATCGGCGCGGACTATATCAATCTCTACGGGTGCGGTCTCGCCCTGGTGCTGGATAAGCACCCTGACCGTGGTGCCTTTTGGGCCACGGATTTTCAGCACGGCCTCGGCCACGCTCATCCCTTCGGTTGATTTGCCATCGATACCCAAAATAACATCGCCCGGTTTAACCCCCGCCCTGGCCGCCGGCGAGTCCGGTATGGGCGCAATAACCGTCAGCCGCCCGTTGTCCATGGCTACCTGGGCGCCAATACCGCCGAACTGTCCTTCCAGGTCGGTCAGGCCAAGCTGGTAGGTCTCGGCATCAACATAGGAGGTATAAGGGTCGTTCAGGGCTTCCACCAGGCCCTTGATAGCACTCTGGGTCAAATTGTCGGTGTTGATATTGTCCCTGTCCACGTAGTCGCGGAAGATAATGCCCCAGGCCTGCTCGATGGTGCCCAGCCCGGGGATATTGCTGCCCTGGCCAGTGGGGATTAGAGTCCCTCTGGTCCCCAGGTTATAGCCGGTGCCAAAGGCCAAAGCCAGAGTGGCTACCACCAACAGCGGCAGCACCACCCTTTTTATTATTTTCGACATCAGATATATTCTCCTGTCCCGGCGGCACGAGGTTATTGAGTCTATT
>JAUYDJ010000167.1 GCA_030690025.1 Chloroflexota bacterium
CTTCGAAGAAGTCAAGATGAAAGACCGCCAGAAACTGGATAGCCTGGTGCTGGAAGCTATAGGGCTAGACCCGGCCAAGTATCTTAAGCCCATTTATGACGGGCTAACGGAATTGGTGCGGGAACGCATTGAGTTGGCCGGTATGCGCAACAAACTCAAGAAGGCCAGGCCGGTGCGGGACATCGCCAGGATGACGGAACAGGTTAGGTATGACCTGGTGAAGGAAGGCATCAAGAAATTTCCGGATGACTTTCTGAATAAAAAGCTCAAGCCGCAGGATTGCATCAGTGTGGCGGTGCCGGACGCTCCGCTCAAGCTGGGCAATTACTTTATGGGTGAGCAAGAGGTCGTAAGTGAAGGTTTTAGCTATCAGGCGCCCAGCCTGGCGGCGGCCAAGTACATCATCTACGCCCGCAAGCCTGCTGAATATATCGTCTGCCTGCCTAACGATGAAATCGTTGTCACCAAAGCGGTAACGGATTATGAACGCTATTTGAAAGAACTGTTCCAGAAGTTGAATCAGGAGCTTCTGAATCGCCTCCTTGACCACAGGCAGGCAGAGACTCTGAGTCGGCGCATTTTTCAGGAATTGGGATTACCCTCAAACAGCCTATGAATACTATATCGATCGGGGAATCGAGTCACTTGACGGGAGTTGTTGGTGCTCAAGAGTCATATTACCCAGCCTCACCGCTGGCCACGGTCTCCATGCCGCTGCGCTGGGACGAGCTCGGCAAGGTCTACCCTACCGATTTCACCATTCTGACCGCGCCGCAGCGCATCGCCGAAACTGGGGAGCTGTGGTCGAATATCCTGGAGTCGAAGCGCGATCTGAAGGGACTGCTGGAAGCGAAAGGCTAGCTAAAGGCGGCGGAAGGGGAAATGTTTGAAAGAAGGGGGCAAAGCCCCCTTCTTTTTATTTCTTCCCCCTCTCCAATGGAGAGGGGGATTAAGGGGGTGAGGTCACCGGTAAGAATATCCAGTTATAATTTGATGGGATACCTAAGTGGTTGCAGATTTGTCTCATCTCACCATATTTTGCCAAACATGACTTAGCTGAGCCTTTTTTACTGGCTGATGCTCGTTATCAGGGTCTGTGCGTAAGACTCCTTCCCGGATAGGGCAGCATATATGTCACTGCCTTTGATTCTGACCATGACCGGTAGGCTCACCCCCTGGGCAGTAAGAGCGCCTTTATAGAGGGTAATGTCGCCAACCTTGGTCTCGGCAAAGTGGTACTGGCCAAGGAACTGGCCGACGGCCGGTCCCACGACCAGGCCGGGCAGGCCCGACCTTACCAGCAGTAATACTCCTAGGTCGAGGTCCTGGATGCTGTTTGCATCTCTCAGCGCGGCTACCAGTTTAACAATATCGATTTGCTGCGGGGAATAGAGTCCGGCAGCGACTAACTTGAGGTTGACCAGCTTCAGCACCATGTTGGCCGTGTCCGAACCCTGGCTGCCCTGGGTGACCAGCTTAATCAGGGCCGGGCTCGCTTTAGCGATGGCCGCCACGGCCAGCCTGGTGGCGCCGCCGCTGGGCAGTGCGCCGATAGCCTGTAATCCATCGCCATCATCGTAGCGTTTGAAGTTGCTGCTGTTGATGGCTTTTTTTAACGATTCCGCCGCCTGTCCGTAGCCCTGCACCAGGTAGATGGTCTTACCCGACAGCTTTTTCCATACATTTTCCGAGGTGGCTATGCCACCGTACAGGCTGGACGCCGCGCTCTCACTGGTGAGTACCAGGCCGAGCCCTACAGCGAAGTTGTCACTTGCCGAGGTGCCCCAGACAGCTAACGAGTCGACCGTCACGTCCTGGGGTAAACTGAGCATGGCGCCGGGTATGGTGGTGGGGCTCTCCTGTCGGGCATAGACGTATATATCCAGGGGTACGTTAGGCACCATTGTCTGGGAAAGCTCCGCGCTTGATGGCGCTGGGGGCTGTTCCGTTTTACCCTTGCAGGCTGCCAGGGCAGTGGAGCTGGCCATTAACAGGATGGCCGCAGCGAAAATTATCAGCCTGGTCCCCGGTCTAGTGTTCATGGTATGCTCCCACAGGGATTTTACTACTTCAACTTCCATTCGGCCAGGATGTCCTTAGCGGGCCGGACCAGGCTCACTGTCTTAAGCGCCTTCAACGCGGCGGCGTGCATCTCCTGGTCGTGTGAGGAAACGCAATCCTGGACGACGACGGTATAGAAGCCCCGGTTGGAAGAATCCCGGGCACTGGAATCAATGCCGATTTCGGTGGCGATGCCGGTGAACAGGATAGTGGTTATTCCCCGGTTCCGCATCAGGTTCTCAAAGTTGGTGCCGATAAAGATGCTGGTGGTCGATTTCGGTATGACAACTTCATCGCCAGCCGGGGCAATCTCGGCGTTAAGCTCCGCGTCCGGGCTGCCCGGCTCAAGGAGCTTGGGCAGCTTCTCGGGGCTATCCACGCCGTAGCGCTGCATCAGGTTGAAGGTGCGCCAGGCGGACTCGTAGCCTTTGGGTAGCGGCACAATCCTGGTATACACTACCGGCACACCGTTCTTCCTGGCTGCCTTGATAAACGACTTCAGGTTGCTCAGGAACTCTTCCCGGTTAAAGATAGTCTTCACCAGGCCGTTCATGCAGTCCCAGACCACCAATGCCGTATGCTCCGGGTCGACTATCTCTTTCAGGCTGGTATACCAGAATTTACGTGCGGCACTCATTGCTTCCTCCTGCGGGCTATTTCAGTTTGAAGACACGCCTGGGATTATCATAGACTATCTTCTCAACGTCCGCGTCTTTGAAACCGGCTTTTCTCAGTTCGAGGGCAGCCTTGGGGACGGACAGTACATCAGAGGCAACGCGGACGGCGGTATCGCTATCCAGCAGGACGCGGTCGAGCGGGATATCCTTCGTTTCCTTCAGTAGTTTGGCTACCTCTTCCGGGCCAAACTTGCGCCAGGGCTGCATGGTCATCTCGGCGACACAGCCAAAGTCGAGGATGGCCTTGAGCGTTACGCCATCGGCATGGGTGATGACCACCTTTGCTTTGTCCAGCTTAAACTCCTCGATACGCTTAAAGTGTTTCTCCAGGTACATCATCTTGTCCACGGGCGGGATATGCAAAACCACCGGGACGTTGTGGTCCGCGACTACCTTTAGCTGGGCGCGCAGCACCTCTTCTTGCTTGTTCAGGTCGGGAGTGGTAAATGACCGTGGGTCGATGCCAATTTCGCCGATGCCGACCACTTTTTCATTCTTCAGGTATTTGGGCATGGCCTCGACGACTTTTGGCCAGTCGGGCGGAATCTGGAGCATGTTGATGCCGATGGTTACGTAGGCTTCCATGAGGAACTCTTTAGCCCGGGGGACATCCCAGCTGAAGGTGCGGTCGAAAAACTCCAGCACGTTCTGTGCTGAAGGCGCGGGCAGGGGCCCGGCATCGGCGATGACGGCCACCATGCCGGCCAGGGCCATTGACTCAAGGTGGGCCCGGTTCACCGAGTCCATGTGGATATGCGGGTCGATACACTTCATTTGATTAGCTTAAGCCTCCTTCATTTGCTCTTTGGTTTCCAGATTTCATCCACCCAATTATACAGTATTTTAAGGTTTGACAAGTGTTTTGTCGAGGACAGGCCATTGGAGCAAAGCACCAGGTGCCCGGCTTGATTCAGGGCAGTCACTGTCTGAACGAACTTCTCCTGGTGAGATGAGTCCAGGTGTTCCGCCGCCAGGAGGTCGTTGGGGATACCGCC
>JAUYDJ010000188.1 GCA_030690025.1 Chloroflexota bacterium
GTTAGCCGCCACGCGGCTGCCGGGACCGGCCGTGTTCAAACGGGCCTTGTGTGTCTGCAGGCCGCGCAGGCGCGACTTCAGGCCGGGCGGCACAATCTCTACCTCCTGCCCTACCGTCAGCGAACCGTCTATCAGCGTGCCGGTGACCACGGTGCCCGACCCGGCGATAGTAAACACCCGGTCGATGGGCAATCGCGGGCGGCCGATATCCCGCCTGGGTGGAATTACGCTCAATAGCTTGTCGATAGTCGAAATAAGGTCGGGGACACCATCGCCCGTCGTGGACGATACCGCTACTACCGGCGACCCGGCCAAAGTGGTCGGCGCTACCAGCTCTTCTGCCTCCATCTTGACCAGGCCCAGCCATTCGTCATCGACCAGGTCTTTCTTGGTGATGACCACTATACCCTTCTTGATACCGAGCAGGTCCAGAATGGCCAGATGTTCCCGCGTTTGAGGCATAACGCCCTCGTTGGCGGCGATAATGAGCAGCGCCAGGTCGATGCCGCCCACCCCGGCCAGCATGTTCTTGATGAAGCGCTCGTGGCCGGGGACATCGACCACACCCACCTCGCGGCCGCCGGGCAGCTTCAGCCAGGCAAAGCCGAGGTCGATGGTCATGCCCCGCTCTTTCTCCTCGCGCAAGCGGTCGGGGTCGATGCCTGTCAAAGCGCGCACTAGCGCCGATTTGCCGTGGTCGATATGCCCGGCAGTACCCAGTACAAACATAAGAACCTCGGTGAATTACGGACTCTTCAGGCCAGCAGCGACCTCATGCAGGGCTTGCAGCATTATGTCATCTTCCTCGTTTAGCACGGAGCGGGGGTCGAGCAGCAAAGTGGTGCCGCTTATCCGCCCGATGACGGGTATCTGCCGGTGTCTCAGCTTCTCGCTGAGCGCCTGGACTTTGCCGCCGCCGATGGCGACCAGCCGGGTAGGCAGGGTGCCTCCGGGCAGGCTGCCGCCGCCAATCATGGTCTCCCCGTCCTCCACCCGGGCCAGGCCTCCGAGAGACTCCGCCCACCGCTTGGCCCGCCGGTCAATCTCATCCAGCGGCGCGGAAATCATACGCCAAACCGGCACCTTGCTTAAGGCCTCGCCCTTCAGATAATGAATCAAAGTCGCGGCCAGTCCGGCCAGGTCCAGCTTATCAATGCGGATGGCCCGCGCCAGCGGGTGTTTCTTCAACCGGTCAACCAGCTCCTTCCTGCCGACGATGATGCCGGCCTGGGGCCCACCCAGCAGCTTATCGCCGGAGAAAAGGGTCAGCGCGACACCGGCCGCCACGCTTTGTTGAACCATCGGCTCCGGGTCCAGCCCGAAGCGGGTGACATCCAGCAAAC
This sequence comes from Chloroflexota bacterium, assembly GCA_030690025.1. Taxonomy (GTDB): domain Bacteria; phylum Chloroflexota; class Dehalococcoidia; order Dehalococcoidales; family JAUYDJ01; genus JAUYDJ01. The sequence goes on from JAUYDJ010000188.1 coordinate 1,344, forward strand.
AGCCGCTGCCGATATCGTCAAACACCGGCAGCCCGTGTTGCTCAGCCAGCGTCACCATCTCCTCAATAGTAACGGAGTGAGTAAAGCCGACCACTTTGAAGTTGCTGGAGTGGACACGCAGCAGGGCGGCTGTCTTCGGGCTGATGGCCTGCTCGTAGTCGGCAATATAGGTGCTGTTAGTGGTGCCCACCTCGACCAGCTTCGCCCCGCTCTGACGCATGACATCAGGGATACGAAAGCCGCCGCCAATCTCCACCGCCTGGCCGCGGGAGACGATGACCTCTTTCTTTTTGGCCAGGGCCATCAGGGCGAGCAGCACCGCCGCAGCGTTGTTATTCACCACCAGCGCCGCTTCAGCCCCGGTCAACTGGCACAGCAACGACTCTACATGACTATTGCGCGAACCCCGGGTGCCGCTCGCCAGGTCGAACTCCAGGTTACAGTAGCCTCTGGCCGCGGCCGCCATGGCAGCGATAGCTTCACCGCTGAGCGGCGCCCGCCCCAGATTGGTGTGCAGTATTACGCCGGTGGCATTAATTACCGGCCTGAGGCTGGGCGTCCCTAAAGCTGCTGCTTGCGCAACGATAGACTCCACAATCTCTTCAAAGGCTGGGCGCGGCTTCCCGCCGGCAAGCAGCTGGCGGATTTGCTGCAGGCGCTGCCTGACCAGGTCCACCACCAGGTCGTGAGGATAGTCCTCCAGGAGCTGCTTTACCGGCCCGGTGGAGAGCAGCTTATCCACGCTCGGCAGGCCACGGAACTCAGTATCCATGTTAAGCCTATTCTAATATAATTAGACCCGCTTTGAAAGCTGAAGTAAACTAAGCCGCCAGAAATATAAGGAGCACGCCGATTACTACCGTTACCGCACCCAGAATTGTCCTGGCATTAAAGACTTCCAGCTTTCGATTAATGAGGAAAGAGAGCGGGAAAACGAGGAGGGCATTGATGCTCATAATTAGCGGTATCACCAGGCTCACCGGACTATGAGCCAGGGCGATATAACGCAGCAGGTGCGCCGTGGCGGTGAAGACACCGGCAACGACGATGGGAATCAGCGCGCCGCGCTCCAAACGGCGCAGCTTCTCATTGTTGGCCGGGTGAAATAGCGTCAGGCCTACCATCACGGAAGCAGCGGCATAGGAGACAAAGTTGCCTACCACCGGTGAGCTTATCTCCTGTAGACCTACCTTGACCAGGGCCGGCGAAATACCCCAGCAAAGTGCCGCGCCCAGCGCAGCGAGTAGCCCGGCAGCCAGCGACCCTTCGACGGCATTCTTTTTCCCGCCGCCACCACCCCCGATTAGAATTACGCCGCCGAGAATAAATAACAGGGACAGGACGAGATACACGGTCAAAGGCTCTCCCAGGAATAAAACGCCCAGCAGGGCCGATACAAGAATGTTGGACGCCGTAACAGGATTAGCCCGGGTAGCTCCAATCAGTCGGATGCCAGTGTAGGCCAACTGCCTGCCCAGCACGAAGTGCAATACTCCCGCCGCTGCCAGAAAGCCAACTCCACGCCAGGAAAGTAGCCCGAGCTGGGCCACTTCGCCGGTGACAAGAACAGGCAGAAGAAAGAATGCCAGACCGGCAAAGTTGGAAATGGGAATGGGACTGAAGGACTCCCCACTCCGGTGCATCCCCTTGCGTGCGAAAACAGAGCCTAAACAGTTAAAAGAACCGGCAAACAGCGCGATTATTAGCCCAATCATCGAATACTTCTAAAGTCTATCTTACAGGCAGGCTTGCGTCAAATTGATTTGGTTTTTGCTCTTTTCACCGCAGGAATGCTAAAATACCAGCGTATGGATGGAAAAAAGGAGCCCCGTCTTACCGAAAGCGTCCGTGCCGCCGGTTGAGCCTCCAAGCTAGGTCCGGGCGACCTGAATGAAGCCTTATGCGGCCTGCCGCTGATATCCGACCCGAACGTGATTCGAGGCATGGAGGCGCTGGATAACGCCGGTGTGTATAAGCTGACCGACGACCTCGCTATTATCGAGACCGTCGACTTCTTCACGCCTGTCGTCGACGACCCCTATGCCTTTGGACAGATTGCGGCGGCCAACTCCTTAAGTGACGTCTACACGATGGGCGGCAAGCCCATCGTCGCCATGAACATCGTCTGCTTCCCCATCAAGTCGCTGGGTGTCTCGGTGCTCAAGGATATCCTCAGGGGCGGGGTGGACAAGATGCGTGAAGCAGGCACCGTGCTGGTCGGCGGACATAGCGTGGAAGACCCCGAGCTCAAATATGGGCTTTCCGTTACCGGGACCGTGCACCCGGACCGGCTGATAACCAATTCGGGGGCCAGGCCGGGAGATAAGCTGATACTGACCAAGCCGCTTGGAACAGGGATTTTGAGCACCGCTCTCAAAGCCAAACTACTTGACGATACCACCACCGCTACGCTTATCAAGTGTATGGCAACACTGAATAATAAGGCCTCGGAGCTGATGCAGGAGGCAGGGGTGAAGGCCTGCACCGATATCACCGGCTTCGGGCTTATCGGTCACGTGGCCCAGCTGGCACACAACAGTGGGGTAGGCGTCACCATTTCCTGGGCTTCCCTACCGCTGCTTCCCGGAGCCGAGGAATTCGCTCGGCAAAAGCTGCTCCCCGGGGGTTTACAGCGCAACCGGGAGTTCTACTTCGCCTCAGCCGTCATTGACAGCAAGGTGCCCACGCATATACAGGACATCCTCTTCGACCCGCAGACCTCTGGCGGACTGCTGATGTGCGTAGCCCCGGATAAAGCCGAACCGCTGCTGGAAAAGTTGCGCAAAGCAGGCGTGGCGGCGGTTATTATCGGTGAAGCGGTCAGCCAACCAAAGGGGACTATCAGCGTAAGCTGATAGCGAGTTTACAACTCGCTATCAGGATGCTAAAATCAAAACGTTGGAGATGCAATAAGGGCCGTTAGCTCAGTTGGTAGAGCACCTGACTTTTAATCAGGTGGTCGTGGGTTCGAGACCCACACGGCTCACCAAGCGAGGTGATTAACATTAAACTCGACACTACATTTGCTACCTATGTGGGGCTGGGTAACGCTCTTCGATAGTCGGCTGGTCTTACGGTAATTAGCTGATTCCTTGATTCCCTAATTTTCTAGTCCAGGCAACCAGAGCCTCAAGTAGTTGCTTGATGAATTCTTTTGTCTTTTCGTCAGTTAGTTTGCCCTTCTCATCGAATTTCTGGTTGGCAAATGTAACAAAGACTTCTGGCCGGTTCAAGGGGTGCATATTCAGGAAGACGAATACCTGACGCAGATGGTATTGCGCTCTAGCTCCCCCCAGCATCCCGGTAGAGGCACTCATTACCGCCACTGGTTTACCCTCAAAGGAGTTATCACCATAAGGCCTCGACGCCCAATCGATAGCATTCTTGAGGACCCCCGGTATCGAGTAGTTATGTTCTGGCGTTGCCATCAATATGGCATCGGCCGACCTTATTTGTGCTTTGAATTCCTTGACTTTTTCCGGCACTGATTTCTCCAAATCTTGGTTGAACAGCGGGATTCCTTCAAGG
>JAUYDJ010000269.1 GCA_030690025.1 Chloroflexota bacterium
TGGCCGGTAGGCCATGACAGATACACACGGCGGCAGGCGGAGCATGGCTGCTTTCGGGCAGGTAGAGCTCGCCGCAAAGCTTCAAACCGTCTACTTTCAGAGTAATGTTTCGCATCATTTCACGCCCTTCAGCAGCACGAAGAACTCCGTATTTCCCTCTGCCCCCCGGATGGGTGAAGCCACCAGCCCACCCAGGCGGAAGCGGTGCTCGGTAAGCCAGGCAATAAACCTTCCCAGTACGCGGGCATGGAGCAGCGGCTCCTTGATAATGCCGCCTTTGCCCACCTCGGCGCGTTTGGCCTCGAACTGGGGCTTAATGAGCACGATGAGCTGGCCGCCGTCCTTAAGCAGTTCGGCGACGGAGGGTATCACCTTCTCCACCGAGATAAAAGAAACGTCCATGGTGACCAGGTCGACCTTCTCCGGCAGAGAGACGGGGTAGCGGGCATTGACTCCCTCCATCACCACCACACGTGGGTCCCGCCTCAAACGATAGTCCAGCTGGCCGGAGCCGACATCGATAGCGTAGACGCGGCTTGCGCCCCGCTTAAGCAGGCAGTCGGTAAAGCCGCCGGTGGAGGCGCCGATATCGGCCGCCACCCTGCCGGCAACATCCACCTGGAACTGGTCGAGGGCGTGGTCCAGCTTCAGCCCGCCGCGGCTAACAAAAGGCGGCGGCTTGGCTACGGTGATGGCGGCATCTTCGGCTACCAGAGTCCCCGACTTGATGACGGCCTTACCCTCCACCATCACCTCCCCGGCCATGATAAGTCCCTGGGCTTTCGCCCGGCTTTCGACCATACCCTTCTCCACCAGCAAAACATCCAGCCTACGTTTGGCCACAGCTAAATTTAGAGCAGCAAACGACTCTTTGTCAATCAGCACTGGGGCAAGTTGTAGTATAATAACTGCCGTAACCATGTTTTACTTTGCCTACGGCTCCAATCTCAGTAAGAAGCAGATGCTGGAACGCTGCCCGGACGCCAAGCCCCGGCTCATCGCCACGCTGCCCAACTATAAGCTGGTCTTTGTCGGCTGGTCGAGGAAGTGGCACGGCGGGGTGGCTACGCTGAGGCGGTCCACCGGCGGCAAAGTTCCCGGGGCCATCTACGAAATCTCCGAGCCGTGTTTACAGCGCCTGGACCGGTACGAAGAGGGCTACACCCGGTTCAAGGTCACCGTGTTTGACGATATTGGCAATGCCGTGGAAGCCATCGCTTATGTCAAGTCGGGGCAGCCCGAAGAAGCGCCCCCATCAAAAGAATACCTGGCGGTTATCCAGCAGGGCTACCGCGACTGGGACATTACCTAGCAATATTCCGAGAGAGGTGCACAGGTGAGTCGAGTGGTGCCGGCCATCCTTACCGAAGACCCGAAAGCCCTGGCGACGATGGTGCGCCAGGCCGAGTCCTTCACCGACTTTGTCCAACTCGACATGATGGACGGGCAATTCGTGCCTTCGCACAGCATCGGGGTGGAGCACCTGGCCGGCTTACCCATGAAGCTGGGCTGGGAGGCGCACCTGATGGTGCTGAAACCGGAGACATATTTTGCCGGCCTCAAACAGGCCGGGGCGCGAAAGGTGGTCTTTCACTACGAGGCCACCGCTTCCCCGCGGGAGGTTATCGCCGCCGCCCGCAGACTGGGCCTGGGGGTGGGGCTGGCCATAAACCCGGAAACCCCGGTGGCGGCTTTCCTGCCCCTGGTGAGCGAGGTCGATAGCGTCCTTTTTCTATCGGTACACCCCGGCTTTTACGGGGCTAAGTTCCTGCCCGAGGTGGTGGGCAAGCTGGTGGAGTTCCGCCGCGCCCGACCTCACACCGAGACCGGAATCGACGGCGGCATCAAAGAAAGCAACATCTCTCAGGTGGCCGGCGCCGACGTCATCTACGTGGGCAGCGCCATCTTCCTGCAGCCGCAGCCCGGCGAAGCCTTCCGGCACCTGCAGGCGCTAGCTCAATAGAGTGCTCTCTAAAATCTCTTTCCTTCAAGCCCTCATTTACGCAACCCCGCATTTACGCAATAGCGTAAACACGCAATTACGCGCTTGCGCGAGAGATTGGGTGCGAGAGATACGGCTGGACGGCTACCCTTGCCGCTCCCCTTTCCCCATTTGCGCACCAGCGCATTGACGCAGTTGCGCAATTACGCTATAGTTGTAGACAACAAAGGGGGGAAACATGCCGGTTATCTGCATCGCCAACCAGAAAGGCGGCGTGGGCAAGACCACCACCGCCGCCGCGCTGGCCCAGGGCCTGAGCGAATTCAACAAACGCGTCCTGCTCATTGACTGGGACCCGCAGGGCAGCTTGACCATCTCGCTAGGGATAAACCCGGATACCCTGCCGCACACCGTCTACGAGCCGCTCATCGCCACCATCAAAGAGCAGCCCGCCCCCACCATACGGGACGTGGTTGTCCATACCCAAAACCCCAATATCGACCTTGTCCCAGCGAATATCGAACTATCGCAGGCTGAGCTTGACCTGGTACCGGCCTACACCCGCGAGATGATGCTCAAAGAGATGCTCAAGCCGGTGCTCACCAGCTACGATTTCATACTCATCGACTGCCTGCCCAGCCTCGGCCTGCTGACCATCAATGCGCTGTCCGCCGCCGACCAGGTCCTCATCCCCCTGCAGGCTGACTACCTGGCCATGAAGGGCCTGGTGCTGCTGCTCAACACCATCATCCGGGTCAAGGGCCGTCTCAACCCCAACCTGGAAATCCTGGGTATCCTGTTTACCATGACCAACTCGCGCACCCTGCACAGCAAAGAGGTCATCGATGTTACCAAGCGCGCTTTCGGCGACAAGATACGGGTGTTCGACACGGTTATCCCCACCAGCGTCCGCTTCAAAGAGGCCCCGGCCGCCGGCGAGACCGTGCTCACCTACGCCGCCAAGTCCGAAGGCGCCAGCGCCTATCGGGAGTTCACCAAGGAGGTGATGGACAATGAAAAGGGCTAGTGTTACCGAGCAGATTGCCTACGGCAGCGCCCTGGACCGTCTCACCGGCATGGAGCAGCCAGTCACACCGCCGCCGGTCCCCAAGCCCGTGCTGCCACCGCAGACTTCCACCATCAAGCTGTCTGTTTTCCTGTCCCGCGCCGAAGATGCCTACCTGGAAGCCCTGGCATCCACGGCCAAGTTCAGCGGCGGCAAGAAACTCAGCAAGACCCGGCTGGTGGAAGCCATGGTGCGAGCTTTCCGCGCCAGCCAACTGGATGTGCGCGGCGTCAACACGGAAGAGGAGCTTTTCGAAAGAGTAATTGCGCAATTGCGCCACTGAGCAATTGCGCAATCCTGGCCGCATTTCAGAGCGGCGTACGGTTAATTTTGCTCATTTCAGACAAGGAGAGCTTATGGGTAAAGAGCAGTTTATCGGCAGCTGGAAGCTGATATCGTCGGAATACCGCAGCGATGACGGCGAGGTGATATATCCCATGGGCCGGCAGGTCCAGGGCCGGCTCAACTACGACGATAAGGGCTACATGATAGTCCAGCACATGAGCGCCAACCGCCCCCGCTTCGCTTCCGAAGACTACATGCGCGCCACTCCCACTGAAGCCCAGGCCGCTTTCCACAGCTCCCGCGCCTATTACGGCACCTACGACGTCGATGACAAAAAAGGCACCATCACCCATCACGTGGAAGGCGCCTCCATCCCCAACTGGAAGGGACAGGACAACGTCCGCTTCTTCCAGCTTGCGGGCAAGCGGCTGACACTCACCACGCCGCCGCAGCTTATCGATGGCAAACACCGGGTGGCACGGCTGGTCTGGGAACGTCTCGACTGAGCATTAACGGGAGGTAACAGTGAGCGAACTGGATAAGATACGGATGGGCCGGGGCAAACTGGGTAGAGTCGTGGTAATGAGGCTCGCCCCCGGTGCCGATTTACTGAAGTCGCTGCAGGAGATAGCGCAGCAAGAAAAGCTCGCCGCAGGGGTAGTCCTCTCCGGGGCGGGCAGCCTCAGCCGGGCAACTTTGCGCAATGTGAGGTCATTTCCCGAGGAGTTCCCCATCACCGACCGCAACCGCAACTACACGCCAAAACAGGAGACACTGGAGCTGGTGTCTCTCACCGGCAACATTTCCCTCAAGAACGGTGAGCCCCTTATACACTGTCATGTTACCGTGTCATCAGGCACGGAGGACGGCAAAGCCTACGGCGG
>JAUYDJ010000067.1 GCA_030690025.1 Chloroflexota bacterium
GCGCCGGTGTCGGAGAATACCGCGGGCACGAGGCCTATCAGGCCATGGTCGATGAGATTAGCGATGCCTTTTCCACGGTGGACTTGCCCGGGGTCATCCGCCTGCTCGACCGGCACTTCGGCACACCCACCTACTCCCTGCGCTCCCTCTTCCGGGATGAGCAGCGCAAAATCATGAGCGACATCCTGGCCTCTATCTGGCCTGAGATTGAGACCGCCTACCGCCAGATTTACGAGCGCCACTACCCGCTGCTGCGCTTCCTGACCGAGCTGGACATGCCGCTGCCTAAGCCCTTCCGTGCCGCCACTGAGATTATGCTCAACAACAACCTGCGTCAGGCGCTGGGCAGCACCCCTCTGGAGACAGAACATGCCGCCGGCCTGCTGAACGAGGCCAAAATGTGGAAAATTGACCTCGATGCGGAAGGGCTAGGCTATTTGCTGCAACAGACACTGAAGGAAACAATGGCCAGGCTGGTATCAACGCCGGACGACCTGGCGCTGCTGAAGAGCCTGGTCAATACCGTGACGCTGGTAAGGTCGCTGCCCTTTGAGGTCAACCTCTGGCAGGTGCAAAACCTCTACTACCAGATGCTGCGCACCATATACCCGGGCTTCCAGAAGAAATCGCGGGGCAGCCCGGCCGACCGGGACTGGGTCACCCAGTTCATTTCGCTGGGGGAGCAGCTCTCCATAGAGGTCCCCCGCGCTTTCTAAACGCCGACGGGTGGCTAAGCTCAATCGTGGTTGATTTGGCTTTGTGATTGACCCCATCCCCTTTGTCCCCTTCCCCTATTCAGGGGAAGGGGAAGATTTTTAAGAAGGGGGGCTTCGCCCCCCTTCTTTTCTATTATCTTCCCCCTCTCCATTTGGAGAGGGGGATTAAGGGGGTGAGGTCAACCCTCTGAAAGTCACAAGCTAGCTTGATGCTATCAACCAACGGAACCCAACCCGTGAGGGGGACAAAAAGGAGAGAGTCAGTTGAAAAGACCTATAGTTATGACTTTATGAGCTTCTCAAGAGACTGTAGATATGTGCTCTTGCATGGAAACCAGATTTAGCTAATCGCTGAGTGACGGCCGGGCAGCGGCCTGGTAAGTCCGCTCGGTATACTCCTTCAACATGCGCCGCGCGCAAAAGACAGGCACGATAGAGCGCATCGCCTCTTTGACCATGCGCATCCAGCCGTGCGGCACACCCTTCCGGTCCCGGTTGTAATAAAGCGGCACTATTTTCTCTTCCAGGAGGCGGTAAAACGCTTCGGCGTCAGCCTCATCCTCTTCTTCCGGCCGGGGATTAACCAGGTCGGGGCCGATTGCCCAGCCGTTGGCACCGTTGTATCCCTCGTACCACCAGCCGTCACGGACGCTCAGGTGAAGCGAGCCGTTGAGCGAGGCCTTCATGCCACTGGTGCCGCAGGCTTCCTGCAAGCGGCGGGGGGTATTCAGCCACAGGTCGGCCCCTTGCACCAGGTAGCGGGCCATGTGCATGTCATAGTCCTCCACAAAGGCAAGCCGGCCCTGAAAATCACGCTCGGAGGCCTGATTATAGACCTGCGTGAGCAGGTACTTGGAGGGAAAGTCAGCCGGGTGCGATTTACCGGCAAAAACAATCTGGACCGGGTGCCACTGGTTGCCAATGATTCGCTTCAGCCGCTCCATATCACGAAAGACCAGGGCTGGCCGCTTGTACTCCGTGAAGCGGCGGGCAAAAGCAATAGTCAATGCATCCGGGTCGAAGAGGGAGCACAGGACGAGCAGCTGTTTGGGTGGCACATTGTCCTCCACCCAGCGGTCACGCCCGCGCTCCCGCATGGCGGACACCAGCTTACGCTTCAGTGTTTGATGGACTGCCCAGAGCTCATCATCAGGGATGTCCATCACTTTCTCCCACAGCGCGGGGTCGTCGTGTCTCTCTATCCAGCCCTCCCCAAGGTACTTTTCGAAGAGGCGGGACAGCTCCGGGGCGACCCAGGTGGGCACATGCACCCCGTTAGTCACGGTAGTTATCGGCACCTGCTCTTCCGGCACTTTGGGCCAGAGCCCGTGCCACATCCGCCGGGTAACCTTACCGTGCAACTGGCTCACCGCCCAGCGCTGGCTGGACATCTCCAGGGCAAGTGCGGTCATGTTGAGGGCCTGGGCTCTAGCCCCATCCTCCTGGGCAAGCCGGAAGAACGTATCCCGGTCAATGCCAACCGCCTTCCAGTAGTTGGTAAGGTACTTTTCCACCAGGTCGATGGGGAAAATATCGTGGCCAGCCATTACCGGCGTGTGAGTAGTGAACACGGTGGTCGCCCGCACCCGCTTCACCGCCTCGTCAAAACTCGCCCCCCGGGCTATTTCCTCGCGGATGCGCTCCAGAATCATAAAAGCGGTATGCCCTTCGTTGACATGCCATATTGACGGATTAATATTCAGGGCACGCAGGACACGCACGCCGCCAATGCCGAGCACCACCTCCTGTTGAATGCGCTGCTCCCGCTCGGCGGTGTAGAGCCGGGCGGATAGGTCACGGTGTTCCGGAGGGTTCTGTTCCAGATTGGTATCCAGCAGATAGACGCTGGTACGGCCGGCCCGCACCAGCCACACCCCGATGGCCACGCTGAAATCATTCAGCCGGACACTGGCCAGGACAGTGTCACCATTAGGCGAGAGCACTCGCCTGATGGGTGACTCGTCAAAGTTGAGCTGCCGGTAAATCTCCTCCTGGCAAATGTTACGCTCGACGCAGAGGTGCTGGTGAAAATAGCCCTGGGGATACATGAAACCAACCGCCACCATGGGTATACCCAGGTCGCTGGCCTCCTTGCAGACGTCCCCGGCCAGGATACCCAGCCCGCCGGCGTAGATGGGCAGAGAGTTGTGGATGGCAAACTCCATGGAAAAGTAGCCGATGGGGCCGTGCAGCCAGTCGGGGTGAGTCCGCTTGAACCAGGTATCTGGAGTCGACATGGAGGTATCGAATTCGGCCATGACTCCGTCATACAGAGCCAGGAACTCCGCGTCGGTGGCGGCCGCAGCCAGTATCTCGGGAGTGAGCTTACGCAGCTGCCTGACCGGGTTGTGGCCGCTCAGCCGCCACTGCCGGTAGTCCAGGGCACGGAAAACATCACGCGCCGGCTCGTGCCAGCTCCACCACAGGTTATAGGCCAGCTCTTCGAGCCGATTTATACGTTGCGGCAGCTTAAGGTCAGCCATGACTTCTCCCTTCTCGCTTAACACCAAAAAGATTATATCCTATTCACCGAAAGGCCAGCATCAGAGAGCTCCCATCACCCCTGGATGCGGCTAGTCCCTGCCCAGGAACCATCCCTCCGTCATATACATCGCGCTCATTTTCATGGCCCCCGGCACATCGCTCCTGGCCGCGTGCACCGGAACCTTCTCACTGACGGCCCGGGCGACCCTGGCTACCTCTTCGTGCGAGAAATAGGCGCACAGGAAAAGGGCCTGGATGCCTTCATCGCGGACCAGATTCCGGCAGACATCAACCGCCTCATCAAAATCGAACAGGCTGACTGCCACCGTGGTAATTTCGAGCTTGCCGGTCTTGACTGAAGCCCGGTGCTTCAGCGGGTCGCCATCGGGTGCCAGCATGATAAAAGCCGCTTTCAGTGCCATGGTCGCCTCCTGATATTCTGGCTCACCAGCCTAACACTTAATGTAGCATATTCAGGCAAATACGAGTAGAGTGCCCGTAGTCGGGTTGACAAGCGCCGCGCAATTATTTATAGTATCAATGATTTGTATCCTCACGGAGGTGGTCATTGACCGATTTAGCCTTTGGCCTGACCATGACCGTCATGGGCATGGGCGTGACCCTGCTGACGCTCTATATCCTGACCCTGGTTATCCGCCTGTTAATCAAGCTCTTCCCCTATAAAGAGGAAGAGGGCGAGAAATAGATCGGCAAAATAGCAACTAGGAGGCCCTTGTGGAAGTCCTGATTTCATCCCTTTCCAGTCTGGTGCAGGGTTTCGCCAACCTTACCTGGCAGGCCGGCGTCTTGATTCTGATAGGCTGCCTGCTGCTTTACCTCGGCACGGGTAAGAATATCGAGCCGCTCCTGCTGCTGCCGATTGGCTTCGGCATAATCCTGGGCAACCTCCCCCTGTCCACTCTATCCGCGCAAGACCAGGGCGGCATCATAAACTTAATCTACAACACCGGCATCCTTACCGAGCTGTTTCCCGTCCTGCTTTTTATCGGCCTGGGCGCGATGATAGACTTCGGGCCCATGCTGGCCAATCCTATGGTGCTTATTTTTGGCGCCGCCGGTCAGTTCGGTATATTCCTGACCCTGCTCCTAGCCCTGGCCCTCGGTTTCACCCGCCAGCAAGCCGTTTCGATAGGCATAATTGGTGCCTGCGATGGCCCCACCGCCATCTACGTCGCCTCCAAATTCGCCCGCGAACTACTGCCGGCGGTATCCATCGCCGCCTATTCTTACATGTCCCTGGTGCCGATTATCCAGCCGCCGATTATGAGATTGTTGACCACCAAAAAGGAGCGTGCCACGCTGATGCCGCCCGCCGAGAAAAAAGTCTCTCATAGAGTCAAAGTCCTCTTCCCGGTGGTGACTGGCATACTCACCATACTCATCGCCCCGATGGGCGCGCCGCTGATGGGGATGCTCATGCTGGGCAATTTCCTGAAGGAGTCCGGCGTGGTGGGCCGTCTGGTTGATGTCTCTTCGGGAGCCCTGGCCAACCTGGTAACCCTGTTCCTGGGGCTTTCCATAGGTGCCTCCATGCTGGGCGGTAACTTCCTGCGCTGGCAGACTATACTCATCTTTATCCTGGGACTGCTGGCCATCTCGTTCGACACGGTCACCGGGGTGCTACTGGGCAAGCTGCTGTATGTGATAACCGGCGGTAAGATAAACCCACTGCTCGGCGCCGCGGGCACCTCGGCGTTCCCCATGTCTGCCCGGGTGGTGCAAAGAGAGGGGCAGAAGGCCAACGTGAGGAACTTCCTGCTCTTCCATGCCATCGGCGCTAACACCGGCGGCCAGATAGGCTCGGTCATGGCAGCAGCGGTCATGCTGGCCATCATGGCCGGTATGGGCATGACACCTTCTTAATAGACGCCAAAAAGCTGAGACCGATAAGAAGACTTATTTTAGAGAGGGGGCTTTCAGCCCCCTCTCTTCTTTACACTTCCCGATGCCATCGGGATTAAGGGGACAGGTTCACACTCCAAAGTGGAATCCTATCACGACCAGCTAAAATTACGTGCCTTTTCCCCCTCAAATACGTAGGTTTACGGATATGCTTTCCAGCGGCCGGCCCTTATATTTCAAGATAGGCTTATACCCAGGTCGTCAACACCGGCTGCTCAGCTTCATCAATTGAAGCTGAGGAAGGGATATTATGTTTGAATTTGATACCAATGTCGCCGAAGTCATTCAACGCACCCCCAATATAAAGTCGTTCCGCTTTCCGGTCAAGAACGGCCATGTCCGCTACCAGCCCGGGCAGTTCTTCTTCATCACCATAAAGATTCGCGGTGAAGAGGCCATTCACCACTTTTCCTTTTCCAGCTCACCCA
>JAUYDJ010000107.1 GCA_030690025.1 Chloroflexota bacterium
GGAGTGCCATCCGGCTTGATGACCTGGCCGAATTTGGGCGAGTAGAGATGGGTCAGGATATCCCCCTTATCGAGGACGGATAGTACCCCCGCCGTCAGCGATTCCATCAGCTCGGCGGTGACCTTTTCCGGGGGGTCCTGCCCGATGTGCACCATGACCGGCACGCCGGCCTCACTGGCTATCTTCTTGCCGGTCTTGATTAGCTCAAGCCCCAGCGTCTCCGCCAGGGCGCCCACCGCCCGCATCTTGATGCCCTTCACAAAGCCGGGGTTATCGGCGATTATTTTCAGTATCGCATCGCGGTTGACCTCGCGCCAGCTCCACACCTCCGGGATGAAAGCTATGCCAGTGGGATGGAGCGCCACGAAACACACCATGTCAGTCTTAGCATGGGGGACCACCAGCTTTTTCAGGCCGGCAAAATTGGCGAACCCAGTGCTGCCGCAGTCGCATACCGCCGTAACCCCCGAATAGACTCCATCCTCATCCGGCTCCACGCCATACATGATGACGGCGTCAGCGCTGTGGGTGTGTAAATCAATGAGGCCGGGACAGACAATCTTGCCCCGGGCAGCAATAACCTTCTTTGCTTTACCGGCAGGTATCTCCGCAGCCACGGCAGCTACCTTACCCTCGCTAACAGCGACGTCCCGTTGGCCGTTGATTCCCTGCGCCGGGTCGATTAGCTTGCCGCCTTTTATGAGTAAGTCGTACATGCCATTTTCCTTTCGGAACACTTCTATTGCCTTTAAGAACCCCTCACCTTATCCCGATAGCATCAACGGCGGGGATGGATTCTTAGCGAACAAAATTGTTAATTCGCCGGCTAGTGCTGTTTTTCCCTCTCCTGGAGCGCCTTGAGGACTTTTTCCCGGGTAATGGGCAGGTCCTTTATCCGCACCCCCACGGCGTTATATACGGCATTACCGATAGCCGGCGCTACCGACGTAATCTGGGTTTCCCCAGTGCCTTTGGCGCCGTAAGGGCCGTCTTTGTGGGGCGCCGCCACCGTATAGGTCTTGTAGTTTGCTGACGCAGGCATATTGACGGCATCGGTTATCTTGTAGTCTCTCAGGTTGGGGTTAAGCACCTTACCCTTGCTCAGCTGCACATCTTCCCATAAAGCGCTGCTCACCCCCATGCCGGCCGCGCCCTCCACCTGCTGCTCGCACATTTTGGGATTCAAGGGGAAGCCCACATCGGAGGCGCCGGCAAATTTATCAATTTTTACCTCACCCGTCTCGGTGTTCACCAGCACCTCGGCGGCAGAAGCGGCGTAGCCGTAGAAACCGGCCAGCCGGCCGCCCTTGCGGGCAATATCCGCTGGTATCTGTGACGTCTCGGGGTCGGACGGTGCCGCCGGCGTCAACCACATACCCCGGCCAATTACCTCGCCCAGCTTCTCCACGAAATTGCCACACTCGCCGGGCAGGAGTCCCCGCTCCGAGGTAAAAAGCTCGGTAATATTGATAGCCTTAGACGGATTCGACTTAGCGTAAATCCTGCCGTTCTCGGTAGCCATGTCTTCCGGCGGGACGCCCAGTTTACCTGTCGCCAGCTCAAATAGCTGCCGCCTGGCATCCTGGCAGGCTATGCGTACCGCATTACCCAGGTTAAAGGTACTGCGCTGCGAGGTAGAGCCGCGCGACAGGTAAGGCGAGACGGAGGTATCCCCCCACACCACCTTGATTTTGCCCATGGGGACTTTGAACTCCTCGGCGGCAATCTGGCCCATCACGGTAACACAGCCCTGCCCCATCTCGTCGGCGCTCTCGCGCACCTCGATGGTGCCGTCTTCCTGCACCTTGATGAGCGCCACGGCGGCGGTAGGCGCCATGCTGTACTTGTTGCCCAGGGCTAATCCCTTGCCCCGGCGCCACGGGCCCGGCTCGACTTTGGGCTTCTTGCCCCAATCAATAAACCCGGCCACCTTGTCCAGGCACTCGCCCACCCCGATGCTGTGCACAATCTCGCCGGTAGCGTTGACATCCCCCTCCTTGAGCAGGTTCTTACGCCGGAACTCGGCGGCATCCATGCCCAGCTTCTCGGCAATGATGTCCATCTGCTGCTCCACCGCCCACAGCGGCTGGGAGGTGCCGAAACCGCGGAAGGAGGTGACTATGGGGTCGTTGGTGTATACCGCGTAGGAATCAATCTTCACGTTGGGTATCTTATACTCGCACACCACTCCATAGATGCTGTTGCGGGTTATCAGCGGCCCGGAGCCGGAGTAGCCG
The DNA here is from genome assembly GCA_030690025.1 of Chloroflexota bacterium. Classification (GTDB taxonomy): domain Bacteria; phylum Chloroflexota; class Dehalococcoidia; order Dehalococcoidales; family JAUYDJ01; genus JAUYDJ01. The sequence continues at coordinate 2,238 of JAUYDJ010000107.1, forward strand.
CCCATGCCGAGCAGCATCCGCATCTCCCGGGCGACCAATGTCCCATCCTTCTTGACGCCGTCCCTAATATGAATGACAAAGGGCACCCGTGAGCCGCCCGAGCGGAACATATCGTCGCGGGTAAAGGCCAGCCTGACCGGCTTGCCCGTTTTCAGCGCCAGCACCGCCGCGATTGGCTCGGTGTAGAGAGTCACTTTGGAGCCAAATCCCCCACCGATGTAATGCGCCGTCACCCTGACCTTGGACGGCGTCAGGTTGAAGGCGTTGCAGAGGTACTGCTTAGCCAGGAAGATGCTCTGCCGACCAGCCAGCACCAAGAGGCCGCCGTCAGGCTCGGCCTGGACAATACTGACGTGAGTCTCAAAAGCGCAGTGGTTTATCCTGACGGTGGTAAACCGGTTCTCAATAATGAAGTCGGCTTCCTTGAACCCTTTTTCGACATCGCCATGGCGCAGGGTACGGTAGTTACAGACGTTGGGCCTATCCGGCACCAAACGGGGCGGCGGGAACTTGCCCAGGGCATATTTGGGCAGGTCGGGATGGACGGTCACCGGCGGGTGGGTCTGCCACGCCTCATCGATATCAAACAAGGCCGGCAGCTCTTCATACTGGACTTCAATCAGCTCCACGGCTTTCTCGGCGATTTCGAGCGTGTCCGCAGC
>JAUYDJ010000131.1 GCA_030690025.1 Chloroflexota bacterium
CAAATACCTGGCGGAAAAGTGGCCGTTGGAGAGAATGCTGTTCCGCCCGGCCGATTTCTACCTGAAGCATAATATCCAGACGCTGCTGGGCACCAGGGTGGCAAAACTTGACGTTGGCGAACACGTCATCGAGCTGGAGGCCGGCCGCAAGATTACCTGGGAAAAACTGCTGCTGGCTACCGGCGGCGCGCCCATTGTCCCTAAAATCACCGGCCTCAACCGTAAAGGGGTCTTTACCTTCACCACCCTGGATGATGCCAAAGCCATCGACGAATACCTCACCCCATCGGCGCGGGCCGTGGTCATCGGCGGCGGTCTTATCGGCGTCAGCGCCGCCGAAGCGCTGGTGAAGCGCAGCGTCGCGGTTACCATCGTGGAAATGAAAGAGCGCATTCTCAATATCATGCTTGATGAGGAAATGTCCGCCCGCGAAGAGGCTGCCCTGAGACAGGCCGGGGTTAACATCCTGACCGGCCATACCGTGGTCGAGGTCTTCCCCGGTCTCCTGGGTAATGCCGCCAATGGGGTGGCGCTGGATGATGGCCGCCGCATCCCCTGTAACCTGGTGGTGGTGGCTATCGGCGTAACACCGCGCACCGGGCTGGTCGCCGGCACCGGGCTCAAGGTCAACCGGGGCATTGTCGTCGACCAGCATATGGCTGCCTCCGGCCCGGATATTTACGCCTGCGGGGATGTGGCTGAGGCCTACGATTTTATCTACGGCGAGAACCGCCTCACTCCTATCTGGCCGAATGCCTACCTGGGCGGCCGGACGGCCGGGTTCAACATGGCAGGCCGACCTGCGGAATATGCCGGTGGGACAGCCATGAACTCACTCAATTACTTCGGGCTGGACGTGGTCTCCGCCGGGATGGTCAACCCGGTGGACGGCTGCGAAGTCTTGAGCTATCAGAACGGCCAGAACTACCGCAAGGTAGTTCTGCAGGACGGCAGGGTGGTGGGGATGGTATTCGCCGGTAGCATTGAAAAGGCGGGCATAATCGTGGGCCTGATGAAGGACCGGGTGAATGTCGATAGCTTCAAGAAAGCGCTCGTCGCCGAAGATTTCGGGCTGGCCTCACTTCCTGCCGAAATCTGGCGAAACGGGCTGGCGCTGCCATCCGAACCGGCCTCGGAACCTGAGAAAGTGGGGGCACGCATATGAAAAATATCGACCGGATAAACAACCCTAACCATGACGACAAGGTAATCGACGCCTGCTCCATATTCGGGGCAATGGATACCTCGGGCAAGCGGTTTTCCGGGGAAGGCGTCATCCGGGCTATCGCTAACATGCACGACCGCGGTAACGGCCTGGGGGGCGGCTTCGCTGTCTACGGGCTTTACCCGGAGTATGCCGGGCTTTATGCCTTCCATATTATGTACCTCAGCCCGAAGGGCCAGTGCGAGACGGAAGCCTTCCTCAAAGACCACTTTAAGATGGCTTACGCGGAAGATGTGCCCACCCGGCCCACGCCGGCCATCACTAACCCGCCGCTGGTGCGCCGCTACTTTCTGGAAGCGGTACAGCGTAAACCGGCAACGCAATCAGCAGATGACTACGTGGTCGACCGCGTGATGGAAATAAATACCAAGCTTGAGGATGCCTTTGTCTTTTCCAGTGGCAAAGACATGGCCGTATTTAAGGGCGTCGGGTATCCCGAGGAGATAGCCGACTACTTCTGCCTGGAGCAATACGAAGGCTACCTGTGGACCGCCCACGGCCGCTTCCCCACCAATACCCCCGGCTGGTGGGGCGGCGCCCACCCGTTCTCTATTCTCGACTGGACGGTAGTCCATAACGGTGAGATTTCATCCTACGGCATCAACCGGCGCTACCTGGAGCAGTTTGGCTACCAGTGCACCATGCAGACCGACACCGAGGTGATAGCCTATGCTATCGACCTGCTGGTGCGGAAACACAACCTGCCGGTGGAAATTGCGGCAAAAATATTCGCCCCGCCGCTGTGGACTGACATCGAGCGCGCCCCAGCGGGGGAGCAAAAGCTGCTCACCACGCTGCGCCAGGTATACGGCAGCCTGCTCCTGAACGGGCCATTCACCATCATCATTGCCCACCAGGGCGAGATGATTGGCCTTACCGACCGCATCCGGCTGCGCCCGCTTACCGTGGGCACCAAGGATAGCATGATTTACCTATCGTCGGAGGAATCGGCCATCCGCCTGATTTGCCCCGACCTCGACCGGACGTGGATTCCGGTGGGCGGCGAGCCGGTTATCGGGCGGCTCAGCACGCCGGCTAAACAACGGCAGCCGGTAGCAGCGCGAGGGAGAAGCTAGATGCTAACCAAGCGCATTATTCCCTGTCTCGATGTCAAAGACGGGCGGGTGGTCAAGGGCACCAGCTTCGTGGAGCTGCGTGATGCCGGCGACCCGGTCGAGCTGGCCGGCTTTTACTACCGGGCCGGCGCCGATGAGCTGGTCTTCCTGGATATCACCGCTACCCCGGAGGGGCGGGATACCATGATAGACGTGGTGGAGCGCATCTCGGAGAAGGTGTTTATGCCGCTCACGGTGGGTGGCGGGCTGCGCGGCATCGCTGACATACGGCGCATGTTGCGGGCAGGCGCGGACAAGGTCTCCATCAACACCGCCGCCGTGCTCAAGCCCGCCCTCATTACTCAAGGCGCGGAGAAGTTCGGCAGCCAGTGTATCGTGGTAGCCATCGATGCCAAGCGGCTCGAGAGGGGACGCTGGGAGGTCTATACCCACAGCGGGCAAAAGCCGACCGGTATTGATGCCCTCGACTGGGCAAAAAAGGTAGTCGAGCTGGGTGCGGGCGAAATCCTACTCACCAGCATTGACGCCGACGGCCACCGCGCCGGCTATGATATCGAGCTTACCCGCGCTATCTCGGAAGCGGTGAGCGTGCCGGTTATTGCCAGCGGCGGCGCCGGCACCCTGGACGACCTTTACCAGGCGCTGGTCGCCGGTAAGGCGGATGCCGTGCTGGCCGCCAGCATCTTCCACTACGGCACCTACTCTATCCATGATACCAAGACATATTTGGCCGAGAAAGGAATACCGGTAAGAATTTAAGGAAAAGACCATGAAGACCCATTTGCTATCCAAGTTTATCGTTGAGCGCGACCCGGCGCGGTGCATCCGCTGCCAGGTGTGCGTCAACCAGTGCACCTTTGACACTCACTATTACGATTCTATAGATGATGAGGTGCGCAGCCGCGAGGAAAACTGCGTCGGCTGCCACCGCTGTGCCACCTTCTGCCCTACCCAGGCGCTCACCATCCGCCGCAATCCGCTGGACTACCGCGAGAACTGCAACTGGCGGCTGGAGACTATTGAGGATGTCACCCGGCAAGCGGAGAGCGGAGGAGTCATCCTTACCGGCATGGGCACCGACAAGCCCTGGCCTATCTACTGGGACCACCTGGTGCTCAATGCCAGCCAGGTAACCAACCCCTCCATTGACCCCCTCCGTGAGCCGATGGAGCTGGTCACCTACCTGGGCAAGAAACCGGATAGAGTGGAGTTCGACCTGGATTCACTGGGCTTAAAGACCGAGCTAGCGCCCCAGGTCAGGCTGGAAGTGCCGGTAATGTTTTCAGCGATGTCCTACGGCGCGGTCAGCCTCAATGTCCATGAGTCTCTGGCCCGAGCAGCCACCGAGGTAGGCACGCTGTGGAACACCGGCGAGGGCGGACTGCATCGCAAGCTGTATAAATACGGCCACAACACCATCGTCCAGGTGGCCTCGGGACGTTTTGGCGTCCACCCGGAATACCTGGAGGCGGCACGGGTAATTGAGATTAAAATTGGCCAGGGGGCCAAGCCCGGCATCGGCGGGCACCTGCCCGGCGAAAAGGTCAGCGCGGAAGTCTCGCTGACCCGCATGATTCCGCGGGGGACGGATGCCCTGTCCCCGGCACCGCAGCATGATATCTACTCCATTGAAGACCTGTCCCAGCTTATTTACGCGCTGAAGGAAGCGACCAACTATGCCAAGCCAATATCGGTAAAGATAGCTGCCGTCCATAACTCGGCGGCCATTGCCAGCGGCATGGTGCGCGCCGGCGCCGATATCATCGTCCTCGATGGCATCCGCGGCGCTACCGGCGCTGCTCCTAAAATTATCCGCGACAACGTCGGTATCCCCATCGAGCTGGCCCTGGCCTCGGTGGACAGCCGTCTAAGGCAGGAAGGCATCCGCAACCGGGCGTCACTGGTGGTTGCCGGCGGCATAAGAAACAGCGGCGACGTGGCCAAAGCCATTGCCCTCGGCGCGGATGCCGTCTACATCGGCACCGCGGCGCTGGTGGCCCTGGGCTGCCACGTCTGCCAGCAGTGCCACACCGGCAAGTGCGCCTGGGGTATCTGCACCACCGACCTT
>JAUYDJ010000203.1 GCA_030690025.1 Chloroflexota bacterium
CAAGATAAAGGGACTGTACACCGCCCAGGCCGGGGTAGAGGACGCCCTGTGGCGGCTGAAGTATAGCCCGCCAGGTTCCTTACCCTACTCTTATGAATTGAGCGGCATCAACGGGTTGTCCGTAAGCGTAACTATCGAGGCAGTCACCGAGCTTGCCGGGGAACAACTGTTAGACACCGGCGGACACGCGGACTGGATGATAATTACCAAGACGGTGACCTACAACAGCGGCGTTTATGACTACACCATGTCCATTAAGAATAATGACGGCAGCGGCAACATAAAAATAGAGATGATTCTCATTGATTTTCCGCCGTCCCTCAGCTATCAGACCGGCTCAACCAGTGGGGATTTTGCCAGCGACGACCCGGATATTAGCGGCACTCCCAGCTCCGGTATTACACTGGTCTGGCACATCGACCCGGTGGAGACCATTAACAGCGGCGACACCAAGCAGCATCACTTCCATCTGACCGGACCGGAGGTAGTAGGCGGAGTCGAGGGCCATGGCCTGGTCCAGGCCACTCGTGACGACGTGGGGGCGGTCTGGGATTCCGATAGCTACCCCTACGAAATCATCGCCCAGGCCAAGAAGGCCGATGGCACCGTGGTCGAAACAATCCAGGTCGGCGCGTGGACAGGCACCGGCATAGACATCGCCTCCTGGCGGATAAACCCGTGAAAAGGAGTCGTATTGAAACTAAGTAAGACCACCCTTATGGCGCTGTGCGTAGGCATCTTCGTGGTGCTGGGCGGCAGCCTGGGGCTAGCTTACGCCGGGCAGGGCCAGAAGCAGGGCCAGCTGTCCACCGAGCTAGCGTCAACCCAGGCGCTGCTGGACAAGCAGACGGCCAACTTCGCCAAGGAGGGGCTCCCCGCCAAGCAAAAGGACCTGGAAACCCGCCTGACCAGGGCTGAATCGGGGATTAATGATGTCCGGGCCAAGCTGCGCCAGATAATCCAGAGCATCGAGGTGACCGATAACCTTTTTAAGACCGCCTACGCGAGCAGCGTGAATATAACCAGTGTCAGGTCAACACCCCCGGGCAAGGAGAAGCTGAACGGAACCAGCTATGACGTGCTGCCGCTAAACGTGGAGCTAGAGGGGGAGGTGTCCAATATGCTGACCTTTATCCTTAGCTGGTCGGAGGGACACCCCACCGGAGTAGTGGAATCGGTAAATATAGACGTCCCCGGGCCAACGGCTAACGGGACGATGCCGAGTCCATCCGCCACACTCAAACTGGTGATTTATAACCTGCCGGAGGCAGAGTAGTATGGCGAAGAACGTAGTAACGCTGTACATCGATGATAGCAGCCTCAGGCTGCTGGTAGCCCGGGGCAAGCAGGTCAAAAAGTGGGCTACTCTACCGCTGGAACCGGGGCTGGTCAAGGACGGAGTCATTGTTAATGAGGTAAATGTTGCCGACAGGATTAAGGAGCTTTTCCAGACCCAGGGAGTCAGGCCGGGGAAGGTCATTGCCGGGTTGAGCGGGCTGCATTGTCTGACCCGCCCCATCAGTGTACCGATACTGCCCAAAGCGCTGCTGGCGGAAGCGGTCAAACAGGAGGCGGAAAAGCTGCTGCCGGTCCCCGTGGAGCAGCTATACCTCTCCTGGCAGTCGATTTATACCTCGGAAGGCAAAACCTACCTGTTTATCGTCGCCCTGCCGCGCAATTCGGCGGATGCCCTGGTCAAGACCCTGCGCCAGGCCGGGCTTAACCCGGATATCATCGACATCAAACCCCTGGCGCTGGCCAGAGTGGTGGATGAAGCCACGGCCATAATTGTGGACGTTCAGCCCAACGAGTTTGATATTGTCATCATGGCCTATGGAATTCCTCAACCCATCCGTACCCTGTCCCTGCCCCGGAATGCCCAAACGTGGCAGCAGAAGGTGCCAGTTATCGCCGCCGACCTTGACCGGACGATTAAATTCTATAACTCCAGCAACCCGGGTAAACCCCTTGACGCCAACCTGCCGATATACGTCTCCGGAGAGCTGGCGCACGTGCCGGAAGCCTACCAGGTCCTCACCGGGCAACTGGGACACCCGGTGCTGCCGCTGTCGTCGGTGCTGAAGTGCGGCAGCCAGCTGGACACATCCCACTACATGGTCAACATTGGTCTGGCGCTCAAGAAGCTATCGCTGGGCAAACGGACGGCTGTTTCCGTGGTGAATCTGAACGTCCTGCCCGATGTTTATCGGCCCAAACCCATTCCCCTGGCCAAGGTGCTTGTCCCGGCCAGTCTGGTGCTGGCCATAGGCGTGCTGGGCTATCTGGTAACGGTGGTGCAGGGTGCCGCCGCCGATGCTGACTCCCTGCAGTCCAAATTGGACACCACCACGCAGCTCATCAAACAGAAACAGACTAGCCAGAAGTCCCAGCGAGATGAAATTACCAAGCTGGAAAAGAAAGTCACCAGCCTGGAGGCAGCCTATACTGCCTTCGGCGAGGTGATTAGCAGCTTCACCAAACGGCAGGAGAAAGTGAATGGTGATTTGACGGTAAGCGCCGATGTCCTGCCCAGCACGGTAGTTCTGGAAAGTATCAGCCGCACCGGTGCTGACCTGGCCATCAGCGGCGTTTCATCCAATGAGACGGAAGCCCTGGCCTACGCCAGCGCTTTAAGAAGCAGCGGGCGGTTCAAACTGGTCACGGTATCAAGCATTGAGACCAGCGATAACGGGACAAGCTTCAACCTGACCCTGAAGGCCAAGGAAGAATAATGGATATCTTTCCCCTGTTTCATCTTGCCCGGGCCAAAAATGCCTCCGATATTCACCTTATTGTCAACGGTCCACCGATGCTGCGGGTCAACGGGTCCCTGGAAGCGGTAGCGGATACCGCACCCCTGGCACCGGAAGACGTGAAGCAGATGTTAAACCAGATAACCACCCCGAAAGAACAAGAAACGTTTCAGCGCACGCTGGAGCTGGACTTTGGCTACAGCGTCCCCGATGTTGGCCGCATCCGGTGTAACGCCGCCAGGCAGCGCGGCGCTATCAGCCTGGCCATCCGCATATTGCCATCAAAAATCCCTACCTGTGAGGACCTGGGACTACCCGAGATCTGCAAAGACCTGATTCTCCGCCCCCGGGGGCTGGTGATGATTAGCGGCCCCACCGGCAGCGGTAAATCCACCACGCTGGCGGCGATGATTAACTATCTGAACGCCAATAGACACCGCCATGTGGTCACTATTGAAGACCCCATCGAGTTCATCTATCCCACCTTGCAGTGCTCTTTCACCCAGCGCGAGCTGGGCAGCGATACCCTGTCTTTTGTTGAAGCCCTGCGGCACGTGCTGAGGCAGACCCCGGATGTCATACTGGTAGGCGAAATGAGAGACACCGAGACCGCGGCGGCGGTGTTGACCATTGCCGAGACCGGCCACCTGATACTGACCACCGGCCATGCGCCCAGCGCCACCCAGTCCATAGAGCGCATCATTGACCTGTTCCCACCGCATGAGCGCCCCCTGGCGCAGACGCGGGTAGCCTCTTTATTGCTGGGCGTGCTGTGCCAGGCCCTTGTGCCGCGGTCGGACGGGACCGGCAGGATAGCGGCCATCGAGGTGATGCTGGCTAACCCGGCGGTGAAAAACCTTATCCGTGAAGGCAAGATATACCAGTTGCCCAATGTTATCCGCACCCAGAGTCAGGCCGGCATGCAGCTGCTTGACCAGGCCCTGGTCACCCTCTACCGCCAGGGAAAAATCAGCCACGACCATGTGCTCGCCTTCTGCAACGACCGGGAAGAGGTCGAACGCCTCGTCTCCGAAATGAAGATAAAGTAATCTTAAATCCTAGCAGGTTGATGAAAAAGGGTCTCAACGCGTTTCTTCTCCCTTTCGTAAAGGGAGATTGTGAGGGATTTAGAATCGGAAATCCCCCTGAATCCCCCTTTTTCAAAGGGGGA
>JAUYDJ010000263.1 GCA_030690025.1 Chloroflexota bacterium
CCACCAAAGGGGACGATACCTAGAGCTCCTATGGTAGGCATGTAGGTATAATCTAGTCCAGCAGGGGTCTTTTTAAGGCACATGAATCAACAAGCCTCCTTTGAATGACTATTGCCGACCAACTCACACCCACGTCAGCGGGCGACTACGATGCTGACAAGATTGCCCACCGCATGGTGAAATTTGACTGGCAGGCTGTAATCACAGCACTGGCTGGGAAAGACAGGAGATGTTAGCATCATGGCTACAGGTCATCTCACGAGATTATCAACCCTGGAAAGTAGTAAATCCATAACCCGGCGATAAAACGAAGGGCGGCTGGTTTGCCTTCTCTGACAAACCAGCCGCCCTATTGTCGTTTACGCCAGTTCAGCCTAACTTACCGGAGATTGAGGGATACCCGTCTCTTGACCTCTGAAGAAACCACGAAACAGCAGACGATTCCTTCCCGCTTTATTCCCGCACGACCGTCCAGCCTTCTCTCTTGACCATTATTTTCATGATAGGCAAATTCTCACCCCCCCAGTATGCTTGAGGCTCTGTCAATTCTATTGTAGACTGGTAATCGAGCAGAGAACGGAGGTGTCTGTAATGAAGGCTTTGATAGTATTCGACTCAGTTTATGGAAATACGGAGAAAATTGCCAAAGCTATCGCTGGTGCGATTAGCGGCGATGTTAAGGTGCTCCGTGCAAGTGAAGTGAATCCGTCCGAATTGGAATTTATCGACTTACTCATCGTAGGTTCTCCGACCCAGGGAGGCAGACCGACGCTTGCCACCCAGGACTTCCTTGACAAAGTTTCAAAGCCTGCTATCAAAGGTATCAATGTGGCTGCGTTCGATACCAGATTCTCGACGAAACTGGTCGGAATCTTTGGCTATACCGCAGGAAAAATTGCTGACAGTCTGAAAAGAAACGGCGGAAATCTCTTGGCGTCACCGGGAGCTTTCTTCGTCAAAGGCAAAGAAGGTCCGCTTAAAGAGGGAGAACTAGAGCATGCTGCCAGCTGGGCGAAAGAGATTTTGAAGAGATGTAATCCGCAAGAACGTAGCTGCAGGACAGATGGTGGGTGTTGAGAGAGGCTCTCAAACGACTTCAAATCCTAGCCTTGTCCCGCCTTAATCCCATTGAAGCGCTGCGGGCTGAGTGAAAGTATGTCTGCCCTACCGATTCATTCTTGGTGTTTGCCGGCTGCTTCTGCGTGGGCACGGACTCCATTTGGTACTACTTCCCGCGGGGCATTCTCGTACAGTTTGGCAAAGGCCTCGACAACCACCGGGTCGAATTGCTTGCCAGCGCATCGCCTTAGTTCTGCGATAGCTTCCTTGGCAGTCATTTCCCTATCCCGGTAGGGTCGCCGTGACGTCATCGCATCGTAGGAATCGGCCACGGCCAGTATACGCGCGTCGAGCGGAATATTGTCACCTTTGAGACCCGCCGGATAGCCGCTGCCGTTGTAGCACTCGTGGTGGTATTGCACCGCAGCCAGACAGTCGTTCAGGCTGTCCACGTGTCTCAAAATAGACACTCCCAGATTCGGGTGAGCATGTATCAGTTCCCAGTCCTCGGGACTCAATGGTCCCCGCTTGGACAGTAGATGGTCGGCGACGCCGAGTTTCCCAATATCGTGCAGCAGGCCTGCCGTACGCATGTTCTCAATCATTTCAGGAGAGTAGCCGAGTGCTTCGGCGATGTCCACGGCATATTTGCTCACCTTCTTCGAATGCCCATAAGTATAATGGTCCTTGGCATCGACGGTAGCGGCCAAAGCATAGATGGTGTTGAGGATTGCGGTCTTGTTTTGTGCCTCCGGTACCGCCTTGGTTGTCATTATCTCAGAGAGCGCTACTTCACATGCCCAGCATATCCGGTTCTTGCCAGTCTCCTTGGCACGGTACAGGGCAACGTCTGCAGCGCGGATGATTTCTTCCCGCATCACTCCGTCAGTCGGCCAGGCGGCCACACCAATACTTCCGGTCACTGGTATCCCCTTGAGGTCCACTCGCGCTGCTATACGGTGGCGGAGCCTTTCTGCCACATTGTGTGCGCCCTTGATGGGCGTCTGCGGCATAATGACAGCAAACTCGTCACCGCCGTAGCGAAAACCGGCGTCTACCTCCCTGATTGAGTCCCTGATATATAGGCCAATTTCTTTGAGGAGTTCATCTCCGGCAAGATGTCCGCAGACATCGTTATACTTTTTGAAAAGGTCAAGGTCTAAGAAGACCAGGGAAAAGGTGTTGCCAAAACGCGAACATCTGGCGATTTCCTGGTCCAGACGCTCGTGGAAATGGCGGTGATTGAATAGTCCGGTTAATTCGTCGATATTGGCCCGTTCCTTGGCTAGAGTATACATTTGCGCGTTTTCTATGGCTATAGCAGCCTCGTCAGACAACATCGCCACCAGGTCTACGTCGTCGCGTGAATAATAGCCGTGGGGATGCTTCTTACCCAGGGCGAGAATACCGACAAGCTTGTGTTTACTCAGTATGGGGCAAAGTAGCTCGATTTGGGCCGTGTTGATGGCACTTTTTTCTTCCGGCGATAAGCCGGTAAGGTCTGGATTAATCTCCATGTCCTTTCGTAAAAGTGGTTTACCCGCTCTTTCCAGCCAACGAACGAGGACACTACTCAGGTGTAGCCTGACTCGGATGGCTGGCTCTTCCCTGGTCAGCCGAGCCATGAATTTGGCAGTATAGTAATCATCGCCTGCCAGAAGAAGGATGACTTGCTTAGCACGAATTGCCCTAGCGAGGCTGGGCAACATCGCATCGGCTATCTCCTTCATGTCAATAAGCTTGCTCATTTTGCTGGCAAAGCTCAGCAACATCTGTCGATGGACATACCTGTTTCCGTAAAAGAGCCTGTCCACGCTTTTATCCAGCGCCGACCTTAACCAGTTGAATGAGCAGGCAAGTAGAATCACCATTGCAGCGGTGGCAGGGATACCTAACTGGGGGGATAGGAGCCGCAGTAGATTGCTCAGGCCAAGTAACAAGCCGAGATATGCAATGGTCATGCAAAGAGTGAGAGCGGCATATACCAACCACTTTTTAATAACCAGTTGTATATCAAGCAATCTATACTTGAGGAGAACGTACGTTACCAGGAAGGTGTTGCCCATGTAGCTGATGTGATACAAGGTGAAGTTTCTATCCGGCATAATGGCCCATAAGATGCTCACAGCAACCATGAAACAAAGCCCGGCCAATAAGTAGGCAATTCTATTCCTTTCTTCAGGGTCGCTGGAAGCCTTGAGGCTTCTGATGAGAAGAAATGCCGTCATTCCCAGGATAGGCAAGCCAGCGAGGAAAGGTGAGTTGAGTATTTCTCTGCCATACCGGTAAATGACCTGGCTGCTCAACTGGACGGCTCCGTGAGCGTAATAGTCATAAATTATCAATACCAGGACAAAACTCAGCCAGACATAACCCACCTTGGCTACCGTTTTTACGTTGCGTTGAACGAAAGCGGCGGTGAAATGAGCGTACGCCACGACCGACCAGGTGGAGAATAGCGGCACCAGTGCTTTCAAGACTACCGATTGCCCATATGGTAGCTGCAGATTGGTGAGAAGACTGGTCAGGCTGCAGCCCAGCGAGGTAAGCAGAAAAAACAAAAAAAGTCTTTTCAGTCCGGACCGCCCGTAGCACATGATGATGGGGACCAAAATTGCATACAGGATAAGGTTGGTGAATTGGACTATGCTATGGTCGGTTAGCTGGAACATGCATCCCCTTTATTAGAGCTAGGCTGTAGCTAACGCCGTCGGCTTGACCAGGCAAAAATCATGGTTAAAAATATTACCAGAATCGCAACCGCAGCCCAGTAACCGAGCGGCCGTACTTTGTCCCAGGCCGAAGGCCATGCAATATCGCTACCCGGATGATTTGTGGGGCCAAGTGCCTCAATTTCCGTGGTACGCGCACCCGTCTTGGTAGTGTCGCTGCTGCCCTCCCCAGGTGAGTTGGGGTCAACAATGGAAACACTTTGCAGCAGGCCACCGACAACATTCACATGGAGGAGTAGCAGCCATTCGCCCGCTGCCGTGGCATTATATGAGCCGGCATATTTGAACACACTTTTGCCGTCACCGAGTGCTTCAATACGGTAGTCAGCATTACCATTGTCGACACCGCGCAGGACGACGGCGTATTCTCCCGAACTTAGCTCCGTAACTACGATTCTATGGCTGGTGGATTCCTCCTGTACTGACGACCTGGAACCGGCAATCTGGTTAAGCGCCGATGCACCACCCGGGAGATATCCGGTGCGTGACCCGTGTGGGTCAATCACCATGCCAGATGCCGGTGCGCCCACGGTAACCACCAGTTCGTTACGGGCGGGAGGGGTTGGTACAGGAGCAGAAGGGGGTACGCCAACTTTAGCCTCAGTTTGCTGTCCAGCAAATACGTTTACTGTGCGGCCTTGTGCGATTACATCCACTTGGCCCTCGGTTGTTTGGGCGAAAGTCCGTCCCGATGTGTCAACGTTGACCAGAAACAAGGTGCCCCGTGCCATCACGTTGGCTGATGGAGTTTGTATCTCAAAACGGCGCCTGCTGTCCGAGAGTTTGGCTACCTGATTCCATGTCCTGCCCGATTGCTGCCTCAACATGATGGTATCAGATTCCAGCTTTGCCACCAGCAAGTCGGTGCCGGGCTCAAGCTTTGTCGTCGTGCCTTCGGAAAAGGTAAGTAGCGCGTGTGAATCCGCGCCGGTACTCACCCGGCTGCCCGGTTTCAGTTTCATCCCGTCTTTAGCTTCTTCCCAGGTAATTGTATCTGGTGTTTGTACCTCGACAGTACCATGGAGAATGTTCAGCATATAGGAGGACAGCACCACAGCAAAGCGAGACGGATTGTACAGCCAAAAGCCGGCGTCGCACGCGAGCAACAGGGCTAAAGCTATGAGGACGGTAGCGGTGGCGGTTCCACCTAGCCTTTTCTTAAATACAGTCATAATCGATGATTCCCTGATAACATAATGCCGCGCGGATGATAAACAAAGCATAAAATTGGCCGTGGAAAAATAAATGTTCCGTAAAATATCAGCCAGAAAGCTTTCCGGAGAAGAGAAAAATCAATAGACAAGGGAGAGGAGGTATCGTTCCCATTTGGTTGATAGACGGTTTTAGTCTTTAAGCATGACCTATCCCCTACCCCTTCCCTAATCAGGGAAGGGGAGTGTATCAAAGAGAGGGGACGAAGCCCCCTCTCTTTGAAAATCTCCTCCCAATATTATCGGGATAAAGGGGGTGAGGTTGATACCTTCGTGAAACGAAAAGGCATAAACCAAAGGGAACGGAACCAGAAGAGGACAAGCTCCCGGTCATAAACAAAATCAGTCCGTCAAAGTCTCACTAGAAGGAGGAAACTACCGGGCTGGACGAAACGTTGCATGGAGAAACTGTCTGTACGAAGGAAAACGGCCTTAAATTGAAGATTACTCTGGTACAAAATAATTTCAGGCCAGTTACCAAATCAAATAGGACAAGCTCCGCCTAGCGCATAGCAGGCTTCCCGGAGTGAAGTGCAGTGCTGTATTCTTTGCAGACTAAACACTATCTTAAAAATTCTGCCTATCGCCCAGCCGTCCTCACTCCTCATTCGGCTTGGTGGCGTCCAGGTAAGCATCAATATACTCCCAGCCACCAAACCTGATGCAGACGCTGCCGTTCCGCTTGGTGACGGATAGCCTGGCAATGGCTTCACCGGCAGGCTTGCCGTTTACTGGCTGGACTGGCATTAGTGTCCCGCTTATCAGCTTCTCCAGGTCGCCCAGGTTGAAAGGCTTGGACAGGTAGTCAACCGCCCCGGCCTTCATGGCTTTGACTGCCGACTCTACGGAGGGGTAGGCAGTAATTATGATGGTCTTCAACCCGGGCCTTTTCTCCCTCGACCGGCGCAGCACCTCGATGCCGTCAATGCCCGGTAACCTCAAGTCAAGGAGGACAACACCAAAATCGCGCTCATCGATGATGCTTAAGGCTTTTTCCCCGTCTTCGGCGGTCTCCACCTCATAACCGCCGTCGGCAAGCCAGTCCCGCAGGGACTCCCGCAAGGCCATTTCATCCTCGACTATTAATACTCGTCTCACTTTACCACCTCCTTAGTGTACTAAGTATTATTAAGTATTATTAAGTTAGCCTACCTTGAGAGGCTCGTCACTCCGGGTTTGGAAGAGTCTGCCTTTTATTCGTGCTGAGATTATCAAGCGGTAAATAGACACTAAAGGTGCTGCCCTTGCCTGCCTCGCTCTGCACCTCTATCCGTCCCTGGTGGCGCTGAATTATGCCGTAGGCTACCGCCAGGCCCAGTCCCACTCCCTTCACCTCCGGACGAGTGGTGAAGAAGGGGGTAAACAGCCGGGGCATGTTCTCCCTAGATATGCCGCTGCCGGTATCCTTGACCTCAATCCTTACCCAGCCACCGTTCCTTGCGGTACGTATGGTCAACCGTCCGCCCCGGGGCATGGCCTGAATAGCGTTCAGTATGAGATTGGTGAACACCTGCTGCAGCTGGTCGAAATCAGCCATGAGCCGGGGCAGGTCGGGGTCAAGCTCGGTTACCACCTCGATGTGCTGCAGCTTGGCCGAATATCCCAGGTCGAAAGCCTCGCCGCCGGAGTCCCCGGCGGCATCATTCAGTTCCGCCTTTTCGGGCTTCGACTTCAATGGTATGCCGGTAGCATTGATAACCTCGTTAACATCCACTTCCCGCAGGGCCGGCGGCGACTGCCGGGCGAATTCGAGGAGATTCCTGATTAGCCGGGTGCTGCGGACGAGCTCTG
>JAUYDJ010000014.1 GCA_030690025.1 Chloroflexota bacterium
GGTAACGGTGCTATACTTAGATGATAGTAATTTCGGGAGGTTCAAATGGCCAAGCAGGAGTTCCCACGGTTTAAGGCGGCAGCGGTCCAGGCCGCCCCCATTGTGAGAGATGCCCCGAACTGGTTTGACCTGGCGGCGACCTTAGACAAGGCAGTCAGTTTTATCGCCGAGGCGGGCAATAAAGGTGCCCGGCTCATCGTGTTCCCGGAGGCCTGGCTGCCGTGCTATCCCTATTTTTGCCTTGACCTCGCCGACCGCCGTGGCTTCAACGAAGTGTGGGCGCAGTTGCTCTGGAATTCAATCGAGGTGCCCGGGCCGGAGGTTGAAGTCCTGGGCCGGGCCGCCAAAAAGGCCGGCGCTTATGTGGTCATGGGCCTCAACGAGCGGGACCGGGTCTACCCGGGCCGCATGTATAACTCTATTCTCTATTTGGGTCCTGGCGGCGAGATTATCGGGGTGCACCGCAAGATATGCATCACCGTGCAGGAGCGGCTGTTCCACACGGCGGGGGATGGTGGGGATAACCTGAAAACGGTCTTCGATACCGGTATAGGCAAGCTGGGCGGCTCGGTCTGCGGCGAGCACGTGCAGTACCTTTTACTCTATAACTGGATTATGCAGGGCATACAGGTGCACTGCTCGCTGTGGCCCGGCGACGGCGTCCTGGCCAGCTACGTCGATATCGTATCGCGGTCGCTCTGCCGCATCGGGCATACCTTTGGCGTGCTAAGCTGCACCTACATGGCGGAAAAAGACATGCCTAAAAAGTTCTATTCGAACTCTACCTTCAATGTCCCGGGGGCGCTGCGGGGCGGCAGCGGCATAGTTAATCCCAACGGGGAGTATATTGCCGGGCCCGTCTATGACGAGGAAACCATTATCTATGGCGACATTGACCTGGCGGATATTGATAAGACCCGCTTTGCTAACAACCTGACTGGCTACTATGCCCGCTGGGACCTGTTCAATATAAACGTGAGCCAGGAGACCTACCAGCCACTGGTGCCCATGCCGAAGTCATCATCAGCTATGGACACAGCCGGGCTGGAAGCAAGAATCAAGCAGCTTGAGCAGCAAATTGCGGCGCTGTCACGTGAAGAGAAGGCGGATAAATAGCTTTAGGTCACGGAGGGGAGGTATTCTAAAGAAGGGGGCAAAGCCCCCTTCTTTTTTATTATCCTCCCGATGCTGTCTACGCGGCGGCCTTGGCCTTTTCCTTCTCAGCCTGTCTTTCCGCTACAATCTTCTGGACAACCTGCGGCGGCACCTGCTCATAGTGACTGTAGCTGATGGTGTAAGTCGCCCGGCCCTGTGTGATGGATTTCAGGTCGATGGTGTAGCGCTGAATTTCGGCCAGCGGCACCTGCGCCTCGATAACATTTGTGCCATTCTCGGGCGCCATGCCCAGCACCCTGGCGCGCTTGGTATTGAGGTCGCCGATTATATCGCCGGTGAACTCCTCAGGGACGGTTACCTTGAGGTTCATGATAGGCTCCAGGAGGATGGGCTGCCCCTGGGATAACCCCTTCTTTATCGCACCGGCGCCGGCAATCTTGAAGCATACATCTGACGAGTCTACCGCGTGATAGCTGCCATCATATAGGGTGGCCCGCACGTCAGCCACCGGGTAGCCAGCCAGCACGCCGCCTTCCTTGAAGGCTTCATTGACACCCTTTCCCACCGCCGGGATATAGTTCCGCGGTACGGAACCGCCGACTACCTTATCGACGAATTCGGTGCCGGTGCCGCGGGGCAAAGGCTCAAGCTCGATGAAGACATGGCCGTACTGGCCGTGTCCCCCGGTCTGTTTCTTGTGTTTGTACTCCGCCTGGTTGGCGACGGTGATGGTCTCTTTATACGGGACCCTGGGCAGGCTCAGCTCCACGTTAACGCCGAACTTGCGCTGCATCTTCTCCGCGGCGGCCTGAAGCTGAGTTTCGCCCAGGCCGGAGATAATTGTCTCGGCGGTATCCGGGTCTTTGCGGACATGGATGGTGGGGTCTTCCTCGGCCAGCCGTGTTAGGGCGGTGCCCAGCTTGTCCAGGTCGGCCTTGGTCTTAGGACGCACCGCCTGGCTGAATATGGGTTTAGGGAAGTGGACGGGAGCGAGCTTCATCGGTTTCTCGCGGCTGCTCAGGGTATCGCCGGTGGCGGTAATACCCAGCTTGGCCACCGCACCCATGTCTCCCGCCCGGACCTGGGGCACCGACTCCTGGTTCTTGCCCCGCAGCAGGAATAGCTGGCCGATACGCTCGGCCTCGTTGTGGTTGGCGTCCCAGACCTGCGAGTTGCTTTCCATGACGCCGGTATAGACCCGGAAATAGGTCAGCTTGCCCACGTATGGGTCGGCGCTGGTCTTGAAGACCAGCGCGGCCAGGGGGCCATCCTCGCTCGGTTTAATGGTATGCGGCTGCCCGTCAGTGACGACTACCTCTTTTTCTTTGGGCGAGGGTAGATAGCTTATTATGGCGTCCAGCAGCAGGCTAATGCCGACGCTTTTCAGGCCGGAGCCGGCCAGGATGGGTACGACTTTACCGCTTGCCGTTGCCTGCCGTAAGCCGTCGGTCAGATCTTTCAGGCTGAGCTCTTCGCCGCCGAGGTATTTCTCCAAGAGCTTGTCATCGACCTCAGCAATAGCTTCAATCAGCTTCTCGCGGAAGGACTTAGCCTGCGCCTGCAGCGCCGCCGGTATTTCGCCCTCTTTCACGGGCGTACCGGTGTAGGCTTTCATGGTCAGCAGGTCGACCACGCCCTGCAGGTCGCTCTGCGCGCCGATAGGCAGCTGTACCGGGATACATTTAGTGCCGAACTTGGGCTGAATTTCTTTCACGATGCGGTAGAAATCGGCGTTCTCGCGGTCCATCCGGTTGATGAAGATAATGCGGGGCAGTTTGGCCTCTTCAGTGTATTTCCAGACTTGCTCGGTGCCGACCTCGATGCCGGAGGCGGCGCAAATCACGATTAAGGCGGCCTCGCTGACACGTATCGCTGCCTTGACCTCTCCGGCAAAATCGGAGTAGCCGGGGGTATCCAGCAGATTGATTTTGGTGTCCTTCCATGTAAAGGGCAGAATGGACAGGTTAATGCTGATTCTGCGCTTGATTTCATCCGGGTCGTAGTCGGAGGTGGTAGTGCCCTCGTCAACCCGGCCCAGCCGGGTAATGGCCCCGGTGGCAAATAGAATAGCCTCGGATAGGGAGGTCTTACCGGCGCCGGCGTGTGACAACAAGCAAAGGTTACGAATGTTCTCTAATCCATATTGCATCAAAACACCCGCCTTAAACTTATTCCACCTTATTATAAACATAGTGAGCTTACTGGGCAAGTTAGATTGCTCCGACCTCAGAAAGGGGGAGCAAAGCGGTTTCCCCCTTTGAAAAATCCCGATTCACTTTGTTCATGCGGGATTCCGTATGAGTGTAACGAATCGGAAGGGGGATTAAGGGGGATTCGGAGGCCTTTCTGCGAGTTTCGCGGGATGCACCTTATATGGGTTCTATTGACTACCTACCCGCCGCTGGTTAGACTGTGTTTAATGAAAGTAATCGGGCTGACCGGCGGTATTGGCACGGGCAAGAGCACAGTGTCCAAATTTCTGGTTGAGCTGGGCGCTTTAGTCGTAGATGCGGATAAAGTGGGGCATGAGGTCTTTAAGCCGGGCACGGAGGCATGGCGGGAGGTGGTAGCGGCTTTCGGTAAGAAAGTGCTGGCGGCCAATGGTGATATCGACCGCGAGAAGCTCGGTGATATAGTCTTCAACACCCCCGAGTCGTTAGCACGGCTTAACCGGATAATGCACCCGCGGATAAAGGATGCTATTGAAGCTCAGTTGGAGGAATACCGCCGCCAGGGCACCAAAGTAGTGGTCATTGAAGCGCCGCTATTGATTGAGGCCGAATGGGCGCCGTCAGTAGATGAGGTCTGGGTCA
>JAUYDJ010000068.1 GCA_030690025.1 Chloroflexota bacterium
TCCCCCCCTTTCTTCCGCTGCGTTACCACATCTCCCAGCGTGCCATAGATATCTTCTACCGTTATCACTCCCTGTGATATCCGGACGTTGATTTCCCCCGAGTGGGCCGCCTGGACGATATTATCTACGATAAGTTTGGCGGTTTTCAAGATTTCAGGTTCCAGTTCCTCCTTACCCTTCGCGTCCGCGCCGATGGCATTGATATGGGTCCCCGACCGTATATGCTGTTTCCGGATAACCGGCGTGGTGGCCGGAGTGACCGCAACGACAATATCAGCATCGGCCGCTGCCTCGATGGTTGCCACCGCACGCACCTTCAGCTTTAACCTTGCCTCCATCGCTTCGGCGTATTTCTGGCTGGCCTCCGGACGCTTGTCGTACACCTTTACCTCTTTAATAGCCGGCAACACCTCCGATATTGCCCAGAGCTGAGTCCGCGCCTGCGTGCCCGCCCCGATTATCCCGATTACCGATGAATCCTGGCGGGCGAGGTATTTCACGGCCACTCCGCCGGCGGCGCCGGTCCGCATACTGGTCAAATAGGTGCCATCCATCATGGCCAGCAGCCGCCCGGTAACGGGGTCACACAGCAGGATGGTGGCGATGACCGTGGGCAGACCGTATTTCCAGTTATCCGGATAGACGCTGACCCATTTGAGTCCGGCACTGTCATCAATGTAAGCGGGCATGGCCCGGAAATCACCCTGGTATTGCGGCAGAGTCAAATATAGCTTGGGCGGCATGATGGTCTTGCCTCTGGCTTCCAGCCGGAAGGCATTCTCCACCACACTGAGCGCCTCCCTCATGCTGAGCAGTTCTTCGGTCTGACGACTGTCTAAAATCAGTATTTCGTTCTCAGCGGAATTTCCGGACGGAGGCAGACCTGCCGACTTTACCAAGAAGGTTGCTCCTTTCTATAGATTAGTCAAAAACAGGCGCGGTGCTGCAAGTATGACGTTTATTGGGCAATACTGCCGTGATGGTCGGGAGTGACTACCCGGTCGGCGACCTGGCTATTGTCCTTGATGTCACTGCCCACGATACAATGCACCACGCTGGCACCGGCCCCAACCTTAACACGAGGCCACAGCACCACCCTGTCCAGGCTAGCGCCTTCGCCGACGACGCAGTCCGGGCCAACCACCACCGGGCCTTTAATCTGAGCCCCCCGCTCTATCCGGGACCCTCTGCCGATTACTGCCGGCCCGACTATTCTGGCGGAAGGATGGATGGCGGCATCCCGCTCGCAGCATATTCCGTCCTTACCCAGGCTGACCAGTGGGGTCTTCACCTTAGACAGCAGCAGGTCGCAGTTCAGGCCGAGGTATTTTGCCGGCGTCCCCATATCCAGCCAGTAACCTCGGAAAGGATAGCCGTAGACCGGCTCGTTCATCTCGATGAGCTGGGGAAAAAGCCCCCGCTCAAACATGTAGTGGGTCCCGGCCGGCGCATACTGCAGCACCTCCGGCTCAAGGATGTAGATTCCCGCGTTTATCCAGTGGCTGGTGATGCGGTCCGGGCTGGGTTTCTCCACGAAGTTGCCCACCCGGTTATCGGTGCCAGTCTCCACCACGCCGAAGGCGCAGGGATTGTCCACCCAGTTCAAAGCAATACTCGCCCTGGCCCGGGTACGCCGGTGGCAGGCCAGCATGTCCGCAATATCAAGGTCGGTGAAAATGTCACCGTTAAGGACGACAAAGGTGCTGTCCAGGTGCTTCTCCACATTCTTTATGGCGCCGGCGGTGCCCAGTGGGCTATCTTCCACCACGTAGGTCAGCTTCACCCCGAGCTTGCTGCCGTCCCCGAAGTAGTCCTGCACTGCCTGCGGCAAGTAGTTCAGGGTCAAAATAATATCGTCTACCCCATAATGTTTCAGGTAAGCGAAGACATGCTCCAGGAAGGGCCGGTTCAGCACCGGCACCATGGGCTTGGGCGTGTAGTACGTAAGCGGCCTCAGCCGCGTCCCCTCGCCGCCAATCAGCATCACTGCTTTCAAGCTCTTGATAATATTACTCCTCTTTTTACACCAGCCAGAACATCAGGAAAATCCCAACCACAATGGCGATGGCACCCACCATTATCCGCAGGTTAAAAGCCTCCAGCTTACGGTTCATGAAGAAGGATAACGGGAAAATGAACAGGCTGTTCATGCTGCCGCTGAGCGGCTCGACAACGCTGACACCGCCGTAACTGAGCGCGGTATACCTTAGAATCTGCGCCGTGGTCACGGCCAGGGCGCCAAAAATCAGTGGAATCAGCGCCGCCCGGCTCAGGCGGCGCACTTTTTGAGCGTTGGCCGGGTGGAACAGTGACAGGCCAATGACCACAAATGCGGCGGCATAAGAGACGAAGGTCGCCAGCACCGGTGAGCTGACCTCTCTCAGGCCCACCTTGATTAAGGCCGGCGAAATACCCCAGCACAGCGCCCCCAGCAAAGTAAGCAGGAAACCCTTGACCAGCAAGCCCCGGGACACAGGCTTTTCCACCCCCGAGTTACCTGTGCTGCTGATGAGAAGCACACCGCAAATAATGAGCGCGATAGCCAGCACTTTGAAGATGGTGACCGGTTCGCCCAGCCAGAAAATGCCCATGAGGGCGGAGAAAAGAATGCTGCCGGTCATTATGGGTACCGCCCGGTTAGCGCCAATAATGTTCATCCCGGAGAAACCGAGCAGCCGGCCCAGTATGAAGTGTATAATCCCGGCGACGGCTAACATGGTGAGCGCCACCCAGGACACCGAGGCCAGGCGCTCAATCTCGCCGGAAATTAACACGGGCAGGCCAAAGAATACCGTCCCCATGAGCGCAAACAGGGGAATGAGGCTGAAAGCCTCACCGCTCCGGTGGACACCTTTACGTATGAAGACGTTACTTACCGAAAAGGAAAAGCCCGCCAGCAAGGCCAGTACTGACCCAATCATCCGGTAGTCCCTGTCTTTCTATTCACCGGCATCAAGTTACGAGGGTGGAGAGATGCTTTATCCGCTGCAGCATATTGGGATGAGCGGTGAAGAGATCCATCAGTCTATCGCCGGCACTCAGGCGCACTTTCTTCTGGCGCCGTACCGAATGCCGAAAAGGACGGCGACCAGCAAGTACATTCTAGTTTGAAGCCACATTGAATCTATCTCCTGCAAATGGTTAATTCAATAATACACTAACGTTCTGCGACTAGGCAACCACGAACCCCGGATTGTATCTAACAATTGCCATCGGCACCACAAAGTATGAAAATGTCATTCTTGAAGGAGTCCCGCTGCAGTCGGGACTCCTCGCAATCAGTCAGCCCATTTACACGGGCACCACGAACAATGAAAACGCCCACGCACTGTCATTCTGAGTCCCGATAAAATCGGGACTCAGAATCCGTCCTTTCTTTGACGGATTCTTCAGTCGTCCGCCTGCGGCGTCCTCCTTCAGGAAGAATCCTTCAGAATGACACAATAGCCTGAAACCTATTTTCGTAGCAATGACCATGTGCTTGCCAGCACTGGACAATACAATTAGAGAGGGGCATTTCAAAGCCCCTCTCTAAAGGATTATGTCTGAATAGTCTGGCTAACTGGCTGAACTAGACACTCGGAAAACAGCCGGGTGCCCGTACCATAAAAACCGGGGCGCAGATATGGCGCAGGATACGATCGGCCACGCTGCCCCATACCCAGCGGCTTACCCCGGAGCGGCCGTGAGTGGAGATAATGACCAGGTCTACGTCGTTCTTCCGGGCATAGTCAATCAGCGCATCAGCCGTCTTGCCGTAAAGAACTTCAGTCTGGACTTTCATGCCGTCAAGTTTGAGTCGTTTGGCTACCTGCTCAAGGTAGTCCCGGGCCACTTTCTTGGCATCATCGTCGAGGTGCTTTTGCTCTTCCGGCTCGATTCTGGACTCGTAACCACGCAATAAGTGGAAAGGCTCAACCACACGAACGAGGGTCACCTTGCCGATTTCGCAGCCGCCAGCGACAGCGTTCAGGTGAGGCAGCACACACTCGGCCAGCTCCGAACCGTCCAGGGGGACCATTATATGCTTATACATCTGCCTTTCGACTATTTTCACAAACGGCCTCCTTTCACTTTACGGACCGGCATGCTCCGGCGCAGATACTTTCTGTATTATAGCTAAACTTACCGCCAAAGGCTATAGCTCTGGGGAGTAAGTTTTGCGTGGAGAAGCCGCCGGCATCACCGATTACCTGGCCAGTATCTTAACCAGCTCCAGCAGGCGCGGGTCCAGGGCTTTCTGCTTGCTTACCACTTCGGAAAGCGGCGTGGCGGCAATCTCACCCCGCAGCTGACCGACCAGTATGCCCTGTTCCCCGCGCGCCAGGTACTCCGTGGCGGCCGCGCCGAAACGTGTGCCGAGCAAACGGTCGAAGGCAGTGGGGGCGCCGCCTCGCTGCACATGGCCCAGAGTGGTCACCCGCAGCTCAAAGCCCAACCGCCCGCGGTGCTCCTCAAAGTAGCGTGCCAGGCTGGCGGCGTTGTACTTGGCGCCCTCGGAGACGACCACCAGCGCATGGGCCTTACCCCGCCCGTAAGCGTCCCGCAACTCGGCGGCCATAGCCTCGGGGTCTCCCTCAATCTCGGGAATGACGATAACCTCAGCGCCGCCGGCAATGCCGACATTCAAGGCCAGGTAACCGCAGCTGCGGCCCATCACCTCCACAATGAACGCCCGCTGGTGGGATGAAGCGGTGACTTTTAGCCGGTCGATTGCCTCCAGGGCAATATTCAGGGCAGTATCCACGCCGATAGTAATATCCGAGCCATAAAGGTCGTTATCAATCGTGGAGGCTATACCTACCACCGGGTAGCCCATGCGGGACAACTCGTAAGCCCCGATTTGGGCACCCTTCCCGCCCATGACAATCAGGGCATCGATACTGTGTTCGTGTAGCGTACGCACCGCTTTCAAGCGCCCGGCTTCAGTCTCGATTTCGGGGCAGCCGATGCTGCCCAG
Organism: Chloroflexota bacterium; assembly: GCA_030690025.1. Classification (GTDB taxonomy): domain Bacteria; phylum Chloroflexota; class Dehalococcoidia; order Dehalococcoidales; family JAUYDJ01; genus JAUYDJ01. The sequence goes on from JAUYDJ010000068.1 coordinate 4,961, forward strand.
GATGGTGCCGCCCTGCTGGATGATGCCGCTCACATCCCGCGCTTTCAGCGGCACCACACTATCCGTAATGAGGCCCACATAGCCGTTGCGCACCCCGTAGATTTCCCAGCCCTCACCCAGTCCGGTGCGCACTATCGCCCTGATAGCCGCGTTCATACCCGGCGCGTCACCCCCGCC
>JAUYDJ010000089.1 GCA_030690025.1 Chloroflexota bacterium
GTGGTAATAGGCATAGGTCATCGGCTCTTCTTTCTTCTCGGTAACTACCTCCGCACCCACAATCTCCCCGATAAAGATAGTGTGGGTGCCTACGTATACCTGGTTGATTACCTTTGCATCCATGTAGGCGACGGCATTATCCGTAATCACCGGGGCCCCGGTAGCGCCTGTTTTATAGCTGACGCCCTCTAGCTTGTTTATGTCCCGGCCCGACCTAAACCCGAAACGGCCAATGAAAGAAAGCGGCGTTTCCTTAGACAAAATTGAGACGGTAAACACCTTGCTGGCCTCAATAAACTCATGGGTAAGATTGGCTTTATTAATGCTCACCGCTATGGTGGGGGGCGTGGAGGTTATTTGAAATACGGTATTGGCCGTTTGCCCGTTGAGCTTTTCCCCTTTTCGGGAGGCGACTATGTACAGCCCGCAGCCCAGTTTATGTAAAGCTTCCAGGTTCACGTTTTTCCTCCATTTCTTCGCCGATGATGGGCGTCCGTTTAACCGCCATCTAGAGATGGCTTTTCCTTAGCCACGAACCAGGCTGCCGGGTCCTTCAGATACTCGTAGTAGTCGAGCAGAATCAGGTGATGCTCCTGCTCCTCGCCAGCCAGGCTCTCGTAGAACTCTCGCTCGGAATCATAGACTGCGCTCTTAACCTGACGCTTATAGAAATCGTAGCTCTGGCTCTCCTTATCAATGGCCATCTGTATGGCATCAAGCTCGCCGGCGAGGGCTTTTACGTCCGGCCCCAGGATTTGGCACGTCCGGGCGAATATGGTCCGCAGCTTCTTACCGCCGTCAGGCTTGAAATCGGTGGCCGGCCAGTCCTTCTTGCCGCTAACCGTCTCGTATATCTCCACGAACTTCCGCCGGTGGATGTCTTCCTCCGCCGCCAGCGACCGCAGGAGCTTCCTGCCGAGCTCATTGCCGCTTTCATCGCTCGCCGCCAAGTAGCACTCTTTACCGTCGATTTCCATCTGGATAGCGATTTTGAGCGCCGCCAGGGTCTTGTCCCGTTCGCTTGTCATCGTCAATTCTCCTCCAGTCGTTTAGTGATGAATCAACAAGGGGATGCCACATGAGCTACCACACCTAATCGCATTGTAAACAAAGACCATCACACAGTCAACAGTGGGTTAAGTCCATATGGATAATCCTCCTGATTGTCTGCTTATTCGCGAACTTGACTTGCGGGCCAAAATGTGATAATTTGCTCGCAACCTGGTCTTCTCAAACAACCCACAATGATGCAATTCAAGGCAAAAATGATTAAAAAACTCTTGGGCATACCGGACTGATGAAGAGGAGGCAGCCACTGCGGATTAGAAAAAGAAAAGGCCGGCACCCATATAATTGATATTCCCTATGCGGAAGCTTTGCAGGCGGGTGGAGGCATTGATTGCTCCACTCTGCAGATGATAAGAGACCATGGCCCAAAGCTTGAAGACATAAAATAGAGCAAGTATCTGGCTTTTTACTATCTACTTAGAACAAAAATATTTTCAGGAGGCGAAAATGGTAAACAAGGCTCTGGGCGCACTATGGACAGATGAGGAAATCAAGCAGGCTATTGACGAATGGCGACAAAAACGGCCGGAGAGGGTAAAGACAGGGGATTGGCGGGTGGAGGACGTTCCATTTTATGAGAAAGGCAGGCTGCCTCGGGTAGACCTGTGGCACCGGGTAGACTACCTGGATGAATACGACCTTACTTACGGTAAGAAGTGGGGGGCCAGCGGGTTGGGCAAGCTCAGGGAGGTAGCCGTCGTCCGTCCTAGCGATGGTGACCTGCATCCCTTTGATAAGCAGGACCCGGTATTCATGAACCGTCCGGTCCACCCCAACTTGAAGAAGTGGCAGGAGGAGCATGATAACTTCGTCCAGATACTTAGAGATAATGGTGTTACCGTCCACTACATTGAATACCCCAAACCGGCCATTGGTCCCTACGGACCGATTCGCGGATTGTGGGCGGGTAAGGAAGTGGAAGTGGTCTGGGGTGGGGCCATTGTCACCAAGTACGGCGGCTGGAATGTCCTGAACCACGGCCGGGAGAAAGTCCTCACCGAGTGGCTGGTAAAGCAGGGTTGTCCCATCTTGCTCACCATTATTGGAAAGGGCGTGGTGGAAACCGGGCCGATTATGGTGCTGGCTGACGATGCCATACTGGTGCCACGAGGTATGGCCTGCAATGAGGATGGCGTTGCCCAGATGAGACCGGTCCTGGAGCGGGTTGGCATCCCCAACATTGTCGAAGTGTACACCGTTGGCTGGATGGAGACCACGGATTGGTACGGGGGCGGGGCTTATCATGCCGATATGTTCATGATGCCTATTGACATCGGCAAGATGCTCATCTGCCCCAGGTTCTGCGGCTGGGAAACAGTAAAGCAGCTGAGAGCCATGGGCTATGAGCTTATTGAGATAGGCGCAGACGACCAGAAGAACTTCATTCCCAGCAATCTTATCTGTCTTGAGCCGGGCAAGGTAATGATGCATGCCGGTGCCAAGGAGACGATAAGCAAAGTGAGAAAGGCCGGGGTGGAGGTGGTTGAAGTCCCGTTCACACAGAATATCTGTATGGGCGGCGGCATCTACTGCTGCACCGCTCAACTGGTCAGGGATAGAGGGCCAAAGCTCGCCGATATGAAATAACAGTATATTATATAATCTATGAAATGACAGTATAATTATATAATCATAGTATTAGCAAAGGGGGTGAAAGCATTTACGAACAGTAACAAACCAGAAAGGACTGCAAGATAACACCTTTAGTCAAACAATGCATAGGAGGAAGCAATGAAAAGAAGACTAACGATTCTGAGCCTAATACTACCATCAATATTGGCGATATCTGTACTGATGGCGTGCGCTCAGTCAGCGCCGGCACCGGCGCCAACGCCAGCCCCGGCACCGAAACCAGCCCCAGCACCAACTCCAACTCCAGCACCTGCGCCGGCACCGGCGGGCCCATCATTCACCTTTACCTTTGCCTGGAATGATATCTGGGGGCCCATGGCCATGTACGAGAAGATGTTCCGGCCGGGCGGGTACTTTGACCGGCTGCTTTATGAAGAAACTAACGGACGCATAAAGCTTAATATTAAACCCAGGCTTTTTGGCCCCAACGAAATTCTGGCCGCAGTAGGAGATGGCCGTGCTGACATGGGCGACTTCGCCGTCCCCTGGATGGCCGGTACCTATCCCATTTTCAGCTGGGGCTCTCTGCCCGGTATCGTCAATAAAGACCCGGCTGAGGCGCTGGCCGAAGAGACTTTTATCAACCTCGACCCGAGAGTGAAGGCATTGCTGGACAAGAAATACCGGGAAATTGGCGTTGTGCACCTGCTCCAACCCATCAATGGCCAGAACAACGGTATCTGGAGCAACAAGAAGGTCAATACTCTGGATTCTTTCAAGGGTTTGAAAATCCGGTCAGCCGGCCTTATATCGACCTTGAGCCTGAAGGCAGTCGGCGCCAGCCCGGTTACCATCTCTGACGCTGAAATCGAGGCCGCCTTATATCGCGGCACCGTTGATGCCATCCTTACGGCCCCGGATTACGGCTGGGCAAGGGGGCTGCCTGCCCTGGTAAAATATGTCAGCCTGTCACCGCTGGAGCCGACCTTTGAGTTCGCAGTGGTCATGAATGCCAAGAAATACGATGCGTTACCCCAGGACCTGAAAGACGCCATCGAGAGGGTATCTATCATGGCGCAAAAGATGATTGGTGCCAGTTCCAGCGCTGAGCTCCAGTTTGCCCTGGGCGGCATTGCTTTAACCAAAACTGAAAAAGTTGAGTTTACCAAGGAAGAATGGGACAAGATTGTCGGCTTGATAGAGAAACCGGTCACTGATGAGTGGCTGAAGATTTCCGGCCCGGACGCGGCTGAACTTCTGAAATACATCAAAGAGGACATCGCCAACTACCGGGCATTCTACAACTACCCGCTTAAGTAACCGTAGAAACATGAGCAACAGGGGCTTTTTAGCCCCTGTTGCTCGATTGGTTAAGGACGATGAGTAGACTAATCCGCATCATTGAGACTATTTCTGACGTGGCCAGCGGCCACTTCACCGGATGGGTAGTGGTAGTCATGATGCTCCTGGTGATGGTGGAAGTGGTAACAAGGTACGTCCTGCAACAAGCGCTGGCTATTTCCGATGAGTATTCCGCTTACATGCTCGTTGCCATATCCTTCATGGGACTGGCCTACGTTTCGAGACAGAAATCACAAATCCGAATTGAGGTTGTAACCAGTAAGCTTCGACCTAAAGTAAAGAAATGGTTGAGGCTGGTAACGCTCGCCATAGGCGTAGCCTTTTTCATTATCTTGACCAGAGCCAGCTACGACCTGGTAATGTATTCGATTTCCCACGGCGCCAGGTCGGGGAGCTGGCTGCGGACACCACTGGTGGGGCCCCAATTGTTTATGTTTATTGGGGGTATTCTTATCTGTCTACAAATTATCGTTGAGTTTATCTACGCAGTAAGGGCATTGAAAGCTCCAGGGGAAGCAACATGATTCTAGATATAATAGCGGCAATCCTTTTAGGTACACTGATTATCCTATTAGCCATGGGAACCGAGGTAGTGGTTGCTATCGGTATGTCAGCCATTATCGGGCTGGTGTTTTTTGCGAAGTCACCGGTGTACCAGCTGGCGTGGACTTCATGGTCATCACTCAATGTGTTTACCATGACCGCCGTACCGTTGTTCATACTCATGGGCACCATACTGGCTAACAGTGGCGTTACCCAGTACCTTTTCAATGCCGCCGATAAATGGATTGGCGGTCTGCCTGGCGGGCTAGCGGTTTCCTCCATAACTGCCCAGGCTATCTTTGGTGCGATGAGTGGTTCCACTATGGCGGCTGCGGCTACCTTTGCCACTATTGTCTGGCCGGAAATGGAAAAGAAGGGCTATGACCCCCGGCTCGGGCTGGGCTCGATAGCCATCGGGGGAATGCTGGCGCCGCTTATTCCGCCAAGCATTATCCTGATTATCTACGGCGGGTGGCAGGGCCTTTCCATA
>JAUYDJ010000173.1 GCA_030690025.1 Chloroflexota bacterium
AAGGTCCACGTCAGCAGGTTCGAGATAGGTTCTCATTTTTGATACTCACACCCGCAGACGGAAGGGTAAACTGGGTGTATTGTGACTACGCAAACAGCTCTATGGTGCGGTCCCAGAAGGGCATTTTCCGGCCCAGGCCCAGGCTTACCCCCTGGGAACCCGGCCCACCGTCTATCAGTATGTCTTGGCCCGCGGTCTGAATCAGAGCAGCATCGCCCTGGCCGACATCGAGGAAGCTGATGTGAGTATTATCGTCGGGCATGGTCGCTGCGGCAACCCAGACCAGAACAGCCATTATCAACAGCGGCGGTATGACATATTTTCGCGGTATCCCTGACATGAATCCGCTGGCCTTGCTCACCGCCGATGTAACCGTAGCGCTGACTCGCGTGCGGTGGCGGCCGCCCCAGATGGCCAGCGCCAGTCCCAGGTAGTAAACTACTATCAGGTCGGGGCCGATGGCGCTGACCTCGATATACGTGTTGGGAATAGCGGTAAATGCCTGGACCACCAGCAGCATGTATGAGAGGAACAGCCACGTTGCCCAGGCGATGACCTGCGCCGCCGGCAGGAAAATTAGTCCCACGCCACCGGCCAGGGCGCCGGTGACAATAATGGCAGGCAGCGCCGGCATGGCGAGGAGGGTAGCCGGCAGACCGACCAGTGAGAAAATGCCAAAATAGTGGGCTACCACTGGCCAGACGGCAATGATAGCGCCGAGGGTAACACCAAAGCTGTCAGTGACCACTCTGGCCAGGCGTGGGGCGGCTCCGTCTTCGCCCATTGCGGCATTGACTGCCCTCCTGCCCAGGGTGATGAAGGCGGGGCTGACGAAAATCAAGCCGGCCATGGCCAGGAAGCTGAGCTGGAAGGAGGCGTCCCACAGTAGCTCCGGGTTGATGCCGACCATTACCGCCGCGGCAAAGGACAGCGCGGTAAAAGCGCTGCGCTGCCTGCCCAATGCCTCCGCGGCGAAGAACAAGCTGGCCATGATAGCGCCGCGGACTACCGGCGGCTGCATGCCGGTGAGCAGCGCGTAGAGCCAGATCAGGCCAAAGGCCAGCCAGACGTAGAGATGACGCCTCCGGCCAAACAGCCAGATGCCGAAGGCAAGCAGGCCGGCGGCCACGATGGTGAGGTTTACCCCGGAGATGGCCAGTATATGGGCGGTGCCGGTGCGGGAGAAAGCATCACTGACCGCCGGCGGGATATTGCCCCGTATGCCCAGGAGAATACCCTGCGCCAGGGCCGCCTGAGGCTCGGGCAGAATGGCTGCCAGGGTCTGAGAGAGCCGACTTCTCAATGCGTAGACCCAGCCGAGCAGCCGGGAACCCTGCCCTTTAGCCACGACTTCAATTTTCGGGTAGAGCATAGTGGAGTAGATTCCCTGGTGGGCCAGGTAACCCGGGTAATCGAAGTCGCTGAGCTGCGGCGGCGTCTGCAGCTTGCCAGTCGCGTTAAGCACATCGCCATAGGAGTAGCCGGCGTAGACGGGCACAAATAGTAAGGCGGTGCCGGATACCGGCTGCCACTCCCCGCCCGCTCTTATTTCCGCGGCGGCAAAACGGAGGTGAGTAGTCTTATCGCCAATTTCTGGGTCGGCGTTGACCGTTCCCCTGATTTCCACTGTCCCCCGGTCGTTATAGGACTGGAGGCGGCTTTCATCGATGATGGCCTGGTTCGACGGAAAGTACGCCGCGCCGCCGAAAAGGGCCACCAGGCACAGGCTGGATAGGATTATTGTCTTGCGGCGGTTACGAAAGAAAAATAGGAAAGGCAGGGGAATAAGGCCCACGGCCATTAAGGCAAGAGGCAGGCCGAACCGCGACCCCAGCCAGATGCCGAGCACCCAGGCGCCGCTGAGATAGATGAGTGACAATAGTCTCCTTAAGTCAATCGGTCACGGTAATCAGGTCTTTAACCTGTTCATAGATGGATGGGCCAATACCTTCTACGCTGCTTATGTCACTTGCCTGGCGAAATGGCCCCTTCTGGCGGCGGTAGTCGGTAATGGCTTTGGCACGGCTTTCCCCGATGCCGGGTAAGGCTTCCAGCAGCCAGGCTTCGGCGCGGTTAATATTGATTTTCTGCGGCAGCCTTTCTTCACCGGCGGCGGGAATGTGGAGCGTTAGCGAGCTGAGGTCGGCGTTGCTGGCCGTACCGCCGGCGGCCTGAATAAGGGTCTCAATGTTATCGCCAGGCTTAAGCGGATATATGCCGGGGCGGGTGACGGCCCCGCTGATAGAAACGAGTTTGAACGGCGTCTCGCCGGCGACCTTAGCGATGGAAATCTCCACCGGCTGGTGCTGGCGGTACCGCGACCACACCAGCACACTGCCGGCAATAATGATAGCCACCAGAAACAGGGTAAATACCGTCCAGAAGCGGTTTGATTGGCTGGCGGACATGGTCACCTCCCCGGGTTCTGCCCGGTCGTAATGGCAAACCTTGTGACTAAGATAGAATAAAGGATATACTTTCGTCAAGCGGGCACTGATAACGTATCGTTCCGTTTCGGTTCAAATTGTCATTGCGAGTCCCGACAGGGGCGGGACGAAGCAATCTCAAGGATGATTATAGTGATTGTTTCGTCCCGATTCCATCGGGATTCGTAGTGACGGAACTAACAAGTTTCTGCAGTGACTTAGAAATCAACCAAAAATGAAAGGAACCAAACTAAGTCACTCTTAACGCCTTGCCGGTTTGTGTTAATATAGACTATTCTGAAGGTGACTCACCAGGGACAGTATACAAGCCACTATTAGGGGTGAATATGAAGACCTTTGTCATCGCTCTGGGCGGCAACTCCATCCTCAGGGCCAAAGAGAAGGGCACCAGCGAAGAGCAATACCTCAATTTGAAGCGGACCAGTGAGCAATTGCTGGGCCTGCTGGCGAGTGAAAACCGCATCGTCATCACTCACGGTAATGGCCCCCAGGTGGGCAACCTGCTGCTGGCCATGGAATCAGCCAAGCACGTCGTCCCGGCTATGGCGCTGGATATCTGCGGCGCGGCCACGCAGGGGTTCATGGGCTACATGATACAGCAGACGCTGGCCAACTACCTCAGGGAGGCTGGACTCAAACATAATATCACCACGGTAGTGACCCAGGTCATCGTTGACCAGAACGACCCGGCGTTTAAGAGTCCCAGCAAACCTATCGGGCCTTTCTACAGCCTGGAGCAGGCGGAAAAGCTGCGCCAGGAAAAAGGGTGGCAGATGATTGAGGACAGCGGTCGCGGCTACCGGCGGGTAGTCCCCTCGCCCCGGCCGGTGAACATTCAACAGGCGCGCATCATCAAAAGCATGCTGGACGCCGGGGAGATTGTCATCGCCGCCGGCGGAGGCGGCATCCCGGTGATAAGGGGTGAGGAAGGGAGCCTGTGCGGGATTGAGGCGGTTATCGACAAAGACTATGCTTCCAGCCGGCTGGCCATTGAGATAGACGCTGACGTTATTCTGTGCCTCACCGCCGTGGAAAAGGTGTTCCGCAACTTTGGCCTTCCCTCTCAGCAGCCCCTCGACCGTCTCAGCCTGGCTGAAGCAAAACAACTCCTGGCCGAAGGACATTTTGGCGTGGGCAGCATGGAGCCGAAAATACGGGGGGCCATCGAGTTCCTGGAGGAGACGGACACATCCCGACAGCGTGAGGTCATCATTACTCTCCCCGAGACCGCCCTGCTGGCCCTGCAGGGCAAGACCGGCACACTGATTACGCGGTGAGCGGTGAGCTTGCTTAGCGCGGTTAATCAGTAAGGCTATTGAGAGGCTTAGACGAGCCTACTGGAAACCGACCTCTTGCCAAATAAGCCTCGGCTGGCTATACTGGTTTAAGACCGGTTCACCGGAATTAGCTATGATTAGCGTAGTAATACCAGTACTTAACGAAGAGAAACTTCTCCCTGACTGTCTGCGGTCGCTGCGAGACCAGGACTATGCGGGTGAATATGAGGTTATAGTAGCGGACAATGACAGCACCGATGGCTCGGTTGGTGTTGCCCGCCAGTTTGGTGTTCGGGTTGTTCTCTCTCCCGTCAAGAGAGATGTAGCCTCAGCGCGCGACTGCGGGGCGCGGGCCGCCCGTGGTGAAATTATAGTCCAGGCGGACGCCGATACGGTCTATCCCCGGGATTGGCTGACCCGCGTCGACCGGATACTTGCGCAGCATCCTGAAGCCGTGGCCCTGGCCGGTAATTTTGTCTATAAAGAGTCGGTGCGCTACGGCCGGGCGGAGTTCTACCTGCGGCACGTCGTCAACTTCCTGACTATCAGGCTGTTCCGGCGGCCTTTCCTGGTCTCCGGGGCCAACTTTGCTTTCCGTAAAGAAGCCTTCCTGCGGGTGAATGGCTATGACCGGACCCGGTATGCCCCGGACCAGTTCGGCATTGCCTCTCAGTTGGTCAAGCTGGGTAAGATTATTTATGACCGGAAGCTCTCGGTGGCCACTTCCACCCGGCGCGCCCGGAAGCCGCTAATCCTGCAGCTAAGCGCCATGTTCATGCACACGTCCCGCTTCTGTGTCTATCTGCTAAAACCATACGCCCCGAGTTTGCCCGTCACTGCGACAAAATTGGCTCCCAGCCGGAAGACCCTGGCTATGGTGCTGCCGGCGCTGCTGGCTGTTAGCGTTATCGCTTACGGCTACTTTATCCCCACCTCACCGGTTTTCGGAAAAGTCTATTATGAAGCCAATACCAGGGATAAAGTGGTGGCGCTTACCTTTGATGATGGCCCGAATGACCCTTACACTTCGAAGATACTGGATATCCTTGATGCTAATGGCATCAAGGCAACATTTTTCGTCACGGGTAATAATGTAGAGCTCTATCCCGATACTGCCCGGCGAATGGTCGCCGAAGGACACATCCTGGGGAACCACTCCTACCAGCACCAGGCGAACCACGCTCTATCTACCGAAGGCTATAAGGATGCCTTGGTGGCCGAGAATGCCATATTTAACACCGTGGGCGTGAGACCGCATCTGTACCGCCCGCCGCACGGCAAGAAGAGTCCCTGGGAGCTGCAGATGCTTAAGCGCCAGAACCTGATTGAGGTCACCTGGAGTGTATCTACCAACGAGCTGCGCGTGAAGTCGCCGGAGCTGATAGCCAGCCGGATTGTGAAAGAGACCAAGGCGGGCGAGATAATTCTCCTCCACGATGGCTTCGGCAACTACCACAATCGACCCGAAACGGACAAGTCGCGCACCGTGGCGGCGCTGCCGCTGATTATTAAAGCCCTGCAAGACCGGGGATACCGGTTCGTTACCGTGCCTGAGCTTCTCGGGGTGCCTGCCTACCATTAGGCACTGTCATGAACTTGGAAAGTATTATCGCGCGCATCCTCGAACTTACGGCCACCCTTGACCCACGGACCGCTTTTCTCCTGTTCATCGTGTGTGCGGTTGGTGAAATTGGCTTCGGTATTCCCTATATTCTGGAAAGCGTCTGGCTGCTTATCGGCTACCAGTTTGGCGCGCATGTGCTGTCGCTCTCGGATTTGCTGGTCCTGTGGGTAGCCGCGCAGAGCGGGCGGCAGGTAGGCTCCATTGTGCTATATCATGCGGCCAGGCTAGGCACCACGCCTCTGGTCAGGCTCTACCGCCGCGGGGGCTTGCGTTTCTTGCCAAAGCTGCCGGTGAATGCTAAGATGCTCGACCGGGTCAAGATGTCATCGCCATTTTCGGTGGCCTTTGGGCGGCTGGTGGGGCTGCGTATCCCGCTGAGCTTAACCCTGGCGGTGAGGCGGGACGCCAAAACGCTGTCGCTG
>JAUYDJ010000181.1 GCA_030690025.1 Chloroflexota bacterium
CGGCTTACGGCTCTCCGCGACAAATTCATCAACGGCCTCCAGGAGCGTATGGAGAATATCCGCCTCAACGGGCACCCGGTAAAGCGACTGCCCAACAATGTTAATATCAGCGTTGATTTCGTGGAAGGCGAGTCGATGTGCCTTAACCTCGACCTGGAAGGCATCTGCGCTTCCACCGGGTCCGCCTGCAGCTCTTCCAGCCTGGAGCCGTCACACGTGCTGCTGGCGCTGGGCATACCGCCCGAGAAGGCGCACGGCTCGCTCCGGTTTACCACCGGCAAGTGGACAACCGAAGAGGAGATAGACCGTGTGCTGGAGATATTGCCCCGGATTGTGGGCAAGCTCAGGACAATGTCACCGCTATTTAAGGCCCGGAGGTAAAGGAGACTTAAGGACATGTATGAAAAGATACTCGTGCCGCTGGACGGCTCAAAGTTAGCCGAATGTGTCCTGCCCCACGTGGAGACGCTGGCCAAAGACTGCAAACCGAAGGAGATTATCCTGTTCCGCGTCTGTGAGTCGATGAGCGTCCTTTCTGACTACCCGGCCAGCATGCCGGAAAGCTTCGAGGAGCACGTGGATAAGATGACCGTCTACTCGCACCAGCAGTGCGGCCTTTATCTTAAGGATGTGGAAAAACAGCTTAAGAGCGCCGGTATCACCAATGTAAAGCTGGAGTCGCGCCTGGGCGACCCGGCGGCGGAGATTGCCGACTACGCCTCAAAGAACGAGGTCGACCTCATTGTCATGGCCAGCCATGGCCGCTCCGGCCCCAGCCGCTGGGCGTACGGCAGCGTGGCGGACAAGGTCTTCCGCTCCACCTGCGTGCCAGTGCTGATGATTAAGGGGCCGGGCTGCGTGGTGGGCGTTTAGGGTCTGGTAAAGAGAGTGAGCGTGAGAGCATTGTTTTTCAGCCTCTCCAGTGCTATATTGTAATAAATATCAATTAGGTTGACCGCTAGGGGTGCCCCGATTAAATCGGGGCTGAGATTCCCGGTGAAAATCGGGATAACCCTTGGAACCTGATCTCGGTAATGCGAGCGTAGGGAAGTGGTAATGACTTGGACCAGGGGTCGAGGAGTTACCGCCCGAACCCCTGGTTTTTGTTTTGGTGGGGCAGATATGACCCCACGGGAAGGAGTAACTGAAATGACGGAAATGCCCGAGATTGGCAAAATCTCCCCGGAAATCTTCAACGAGCTGATTTATCCCCGCCTGGGGGCGAAGAGCGATAAGATTCTGGTCGGGCCGCAGCACGGAGTAGATGTTGGCATCGTGGAAATCGGCGGTAAGGCGGTCTCGTTTACCTGCGACCCGGTATTTATCGTTCCGGAGTACGGCTGGGAGCGGGCGGCCTGGTTCGCCATCCATATCCTGGCCTCGGACGCGGTGACCTGCGGCCTGAAACCCAAATACCTGTCCATCGACCTTAACCTGCCCATGGAGATGACCAAGGCGCAGCTCGCCATCGTCTGGGAGACCATTCACCGCGAGTGTGAAAAGATGGGCATCGCGGTCATTACCGGGCATACCGCCCGCTACGAGAACTGCCACTACCCCATGGTCGGCGGGGCCACCGTCACCGGCGTCGGTGAGCTTGACGAGTACGTAAACCCCCGCTTCGCGAAGGCCGGCGATAAGATAATCATTACCAAGGGGCCGGCCATCGAGGCGTGCGGTATCTTTGCCGCCATGTTCCCCAAACTGCTGGAGGAAAAGTTCGGGCGCGAGTTCAGCCGGAAGGCGCAGGAGATATTCTACAAGATGTCCGTGGTGGAGGACGGCCTCACCGCGGTGGGCGTGGGGGTGCGGGACAACGGCGTAACCGCCATGCACGATGCCACCGAGTGCGGGATATGGGGCGCTCTTTATGAAGTTGCCCAGGCCGCCGGCCTGGGGGTGCGTATTGAGAAAGAGCGCATCGTGGTTGAGGAGTGCGTCCCGGAAATATGCGACTACTTCGGCATCGACCCCTATGCTTCTATCAGCGAGGGCACGCTGGTTATTTCCTGCCGGGAGCATAAAGCTCAGGCTGTCATCGCGGCATTGACCCGAAAGGGTATCAAGGCCTCCATTGTGGGCGAGCTGACTGAAGCCGCCGAGGGGATGGTACTCATCGAAGGTGGTCGGAAGAAGAAGCTGGTGCACCCCATCGTCGACCCCTTCTGGCGGGCCTTCTATAATGCGTTGCAGCAGAGTAAGACCGGGGAGTAGAAGATGAGCACCGAGGCGGAAATCCTGGAATCCAGCCATACCGTGGCGGTGGTCGGCCTGTCACCCAATCCCGTCCGGTCCAGCTATGAAGTGGCCAGCTATCTCAAGCAAAACGGCTATAAAATCATCCCGGTAAACCCGGCGGCTCAACAAATACTGGGCGAGACCAGCTATCCCGACCTTAGCTCAATTCCCGAAAAGGTGGATGTGGTCGATATCTTCCGGCGTCCGGAAGATGTCCCGGCCATTGTGGAAGAGGCCATCAGGATTGGCGCTAAAGCGGTGTGGATGCAGGAGGGCGTGGAAAACGAGGCCGCCGCGACCCGCGCCAGGGCGGCCGGACTGAAAGTGGTCATGGACCACTGCATGCGCAAGGAGCACATTAAACTGAAGAAGTCCGGGGAAGGGGAAAAGGATTTTGCCTTTCCCTGGTAGACAAAAAACTCGACCCTACAGGTCATTGCGAGACCCGACCTGTCGGGGCGAAGCAATCTCACCGGTTTTTTAGAACCGAAGAGATTGCTTCGTCGTCCCGATGAAGTCGGGACTCCTCGCAATGACACACGAACCTTGGATTTCTGATTTGGGATTTCACTTCTCCCTGGTAGAGGCGTTGACATCGTGTTGCGGTGGTCATAAGATAGAGATGGAGGGCTGGAAAATGGC
>JAUYDJ010000184.1 GCA_030690025.1 Chloroflexota bacterium
CACTATATACTTTAATCAGGCAACTATCTGGGAGACAACCAGGCTGGAGATACCAGCATGTCTGAATAAGAAAAAGGGGGTATTATGGCAAAACCAAAGGTCGGTTTCTACTGGTGTGCTTCATGCGGCGGCTGTGAGGAAGCAGTCGTCGACCTCAATGAAGACATACTGAAGGTGGCGGATGCGGTGGACATCGTGCTCTGGCCAGTAGCCCTCGACTTCAAGCGCAAAGACGTTGAAGCCATGAAGGACGGAGAAATCGCCGTAACCTTCATCAACGGGGCGGTAAGGCTGGCAGAGCAGGAGGAAATGGCCAAGCTCCTCAGGCAGAAGTCCGGTCTCATCGTCGCCTTCGGCGCCTGCGCCTGCTTGGGCGGCATCCCGGGCCTGGGCAACTTCTGTACACGGGAAAGCATTTTCAACCGGGCTTACAAGGAAGTACCCAGCGTTGATAACCCCGGCGGCATTATCCCCCTCCAGGAGACCAAAGTTGACGGCAGAGTGTTTAACCTGCCCGAGTTTTACAACACGGTAAAGACCATGGACCAGACCATCCCGGTGGACTACTACCTGCCCGGCTGCGCCCCGCCGCCCGACCTGATAATGAATGCGGTAATGGCCATTCTAACCGGCAAACTGCCCGCCAAGGGGGCAGTGCTGGCGCCCAATAAGGCATTATGCGATACCTGCCCCAGAAAAGACTCCAAACCAGAAAAACTCTCTATCAAGGAAATAAAACGACCGTGGCAGATTAAAATTGACCCGGAGAAATGCTTCCTGGTGCAAGGGCTGTTCTGCTACGGGCCGGCTACGCGCGGCGGCTGCGGAGAGACCTGTGTTCGCGCCAACATGCCCTGCCGCGGCTGCTTCGGCCCGCTGGAAGGCGTCGTCGACCAGGGCGCTAAAGCCCTCTCGATGATGGCCTCGATACTGGGGATTGAAGGTGAAGAAAAAATGTCGGAGGAGGAGACCGAGAAACTCATCGGTCAAATCGCCGACCCGGCCGGAACTTTCTATCGGTTCAGTCTACCTTCTTCTCTGCTGAGACGTAAGCGGGTAGAAGGAATAGGAGGATAAAGTTGAAAAAAGTAACCATAGACCCCATTACCAGGCTTGAGGGACACGGACGCATAGAGATTTTCCTGGATGACGCCGGTAATTGTGAGCGCGCCGTCCTGCAGATTCCCGAGTTGCGCGGTTTTGAAAAGTTCAGCGAGGGCAGGCCCGCCGAGGAAATGCCCCGCATAACCACCATGATTTGCGGCGTATGCCCTACCGCCCACCATATGGCCTCCACCAAGGCCCTGGATGACCTCTGGAAGGTAGAGCCTACCCCCGCCGCCAAGAAGATAAGAGAGCTGATGTACAGCGCCTTCTTCGCTGAAGACCACATCCTGCACTTCTTCTTCCTGGGCGGCCCCGACTTTGTGGTCGGGCCGCAGGCGCCGGCGGCGGAACGCAACGTCCTGGGCGTCATCGCCAAGGCCGGACTGGAGACCGGGGGCAAAGTCATCGAGATGCGCAAGAGGATGCGCAATGTCCTGAGAATCATCGGCGGCAAGCCCATCCAGCCTTCCTGCGGGCTGCCGGGCGGCGTGTCCAAGGGCATCAATGAAGAGGAACGGGCCAAGATTATTGATGCCGGCGAATACGGCGTGGAGTTCTGCAAGGTCGCCCTCAGCATCTTCGATGATATTGTGCTCAAGAACAAAGATTATGTTAACCTGATAACCGGGGATGTCTTCCTGCACAAGACCTACTACATGGGGCTGGTGGACAAGAACAACAAGGTCAACTTTTACGATGGCGACGTGCGGGTCGTCGACCCGGATGGTAAGGAGTTTGCCAGGTTCAAGCCCCAGCAGTACCTCGACCATATCCGGGAGCGCGTTGAGCCCTGGACCTACGTGAAATTCGCCTACCTCAAGAATGTCGGCTGGAAGGGGTTTGTTGACGGTAAAGAGAGCGGTGTCTACCGTGTCGCCCCACTGGCCAGATTGAACGTCTCCGATGGCATGGCTACCCCGCTCGCCCAGAAAGAGTACGAGCGCATGTACAAGGTGCTCGGCGGCAAGCCGGTGCACAGCACCCTGGCCTACCACTGGGCTCGGCTTATTGAGGCGCTTTACGCCGCGGAACGCACTCTGGAACTGGCCCGCGACCCGGAGATAACCTCGCCGGATATCGTGAACCTGCCCACGGCCACGCCCAAAGAGGGCATTGGCATCGTGGAAGCGCCGCGCGGCACCCTTATCCACCACTATCAGACGGATAGCAATGGCATCCTCACCGGAGTAAACTTAATTGTAGCTACCCAGAACAACTCGGCCGCCATTAACATGTCCGTGGAGAAAGCCGCCAAGTCGCTTATCAAGAAGGGCAACGTTTCGGACGGCATCCTCAACATGATTGAAATGGGTTTCCGCGCCTATGACCCCTGCCATGCCTGCGCCACTCACTCCCTGCCCGGCCAGATGCCGCTGGAAGTGAATGTATACGACTATAAAGGAGACCTGGTCAAGAGTCTCCGCAGGGACTAAAAAGGAGTAAACAATGCGCGAGAAAGTTGAAGCTGTACTGGCCCAAATCAGACCTTCTCTACAGGCCGATGGCGGCGATGTGGAGTTGGTGGATGTGACCGATGGCACGGTCAAAGTGAGGCTGAAGGGCGCCTGTGCCGGCTGCCCCATGTCAACCATGACATTGCAGATGGGCATTGAACGTACCCTGAAGGAGAAAATACCTGAGGTCAAGCAAGTAATCGCTGTGTAAAACCATGCCCATATACGAGTATTCCTGCTCAGGCTGTAAGCATAAGTTTGAACTGATGAGGCCCATGAGCCGGGCGATGGAGACCTGTCCCTGTCCTAAGTGCGGGCGTACCGCGCCGAGAGCCGTCTCGCGGTTCTGCCGGACGTCCGGCGGGACTTCGCCATCGGCAAGCCACAGCGCCTGTAGCTCATGTTCCTCCAGTAGCTGCAGCACCTGTTCTCATTGAGGGACAAAAATGGGTACTGAAAAAATACGTCTTGCCTGCCATTACTGTAACCGGAGGGTGGAGTCCATTTCCGGCGAACCGCCCTGCGAGGTACTCAAAGGCTGGTTTACCGTCTCCCAGTGGAAAGGCTCCGGTGAAGTCTGCCGCCTTAACTTCTGCTCGCAGCAATGCCTCAAGTTCTGGGTGGATGGCCAGCTGCCCGGCGTCCCGCCGGTATTCTTAAAATCATTCGGTGAGGATGAGGAAAAACCAAAAAAATGAACACGCTTGTCCTGGGTATCGGCAACCCCATTCTCACCGATGATGGCGTTGGCATCAGAATCGCCCAGAGACTTAAGAGCACGGCCGTAGACGTGGTGGAGACCAGCGAAGCCGGGCTGGCCCTGCTGGACTATGTTGGCGGCTATGAACGGCTCATCATCATCGACTCGATAAAGACAGAGCAAGGACAGCCGGGCGAGCTTTACCGGTTTGAGCTGGGCGACTTCAAGGTAGCTACGGAGCTTACATCATTCCACGGCGTAGATATTGCCACCGCTTTCGACCTCGGCCGGAAGGCCGGCTACAAGATGCCCACCACCGTCAGCATATATGCCGTCGCGATTAAGGACAATTCTACCTTCGGTGAGCAGTGCACCGAAGAAATCGAGAAAAAGATACCATCGATTGCGCAGCGAATTATCGAGGAGGAGAAGTTATGAACAACAACGGCTTCGAGCCTAAAGTAGTGGTCTTCTGCTGTAACTGGTGTTCCTACGCCGGCGCCGACCTGGCGGGGACTTCCCGATTAAAAATCAAGCCGCAGTTTCGCACCATCCGCACCATGTGCTCCGGCCGGATTGAGCCTTCCTTTATTGTCCACGCCTTTACTCAGGGTGCCGATGGTGTCATGATTGCCGGCTGCCACCCCGGGGACTGCCACTATAATGCCGGCAACTACAAGGCCCGCCGCCGCATCATGCTGCTGAAAAATATGCTGCCGCAACTGGGCATCGAGCCGGGCCGGTTAAAGCTGGAATGGATTTCCGCCTCGGAGGCCACCAAGTTCCAGTCCACCGTCAACGGTTTTATTGATGACATCACTAAAATGGGCCCGCTGTCACTCAAGAAAGTGAGGTCGAATTGAGCACGCCAGTTACGCAAGAGGCCGTAGGCGTCAGGCAGGATGTAGACCGGTGCAGCAGTTGCTGTGTATGCTCCACCCTTTGCCCTTATGAAGCCTTAAAAAAAGATACCGCCGGTAAGATTACACTGGATATTGCCAGGTGCCAGGTGTGCGGGCTCTGCTACTCCACCTGCCCGGCCAAAGCCATCGACACTGTCTATTATGATGTAGACTCATTGACCGGCTATCTGGAAAACGCCAGGCGCGAGTCGGGCAGCGATACGCTGGTTATTATGTGCAAGGGGAGCGCCCCCGATTCGGCCAAGGTGCAGGAGATGTTCGGGGTGAGCCAGTTCGCCACCCTGTCCGTCCCCTGCGTGGGACGTGTCCCCGAGGAGATATTCCTGAAAGCTATACTGATGGGCTTTAATGAAATCGATGTCCTTGCCTGCGAAGAGGACTACTGCCGCTTTGTCCGCGGCAGCCCGGTCACCAGTCGCAAGGTAGCCGGCCTGAACGCTGTGCTGGAGCAGCTGGGATGGGGCAAGGTCATCAATCTGAAAAAGAACAGCCTGAAAGTGAAAGCCACCTCCGAGCTGTGCATTGCCTGCGGCAACTGCGTCTACTACTGCCCCTACCATGCCGCTAAACTGAATAGCCCGGGTGTCATCAGCTTCGACCTATCGCTGTGCCGCGGCTGCGGCCTGTGCACGGCCATGTGCCCGGCGCTTGCCCTCGACCTGGAGAACTGGGAGCGGGAGCGCATCTCGACCCTTATTTCTCAGCACGTCATAGATATGACATCGCCACGTATCCTGGTATTCCGCTGCCAGTGGGCGGTCTTCCCTTCGCTGAACGGCCAGTCGCCGGCGTCTAACATCCGCTTTATCGACCTGCCCTGTGCCTCAAGAGTGGACACCTTCCACATCCTGGAGGCCTTCCAGAAGGGAGTCGAGGGGGTGATGATTGCCGCCTGCTCTGAAGACGACTGCAAGCAGGAGAAAGCCAGCGGCAAGGCGCAGCGCTCGGTAGCCAAGCTGCAGGCCAGACTGGGGCAAATCGGGTTCCAGGACAAGCTGTATTTCTGCACCGTAGCGCCCAGGTATCCAGACAGGTTCATCAAAGAGCTGGAGCAGTTCAGTCAGAAAATATGCCAGGCCAATAAGAAGGAGGCCACATGATAGTCACCACGCAGAAACCTCTGGACGAGGTTTTGGATTTCATCTCGCCTTATGATAATATCCTGCTCGTCGGCTGCGACGGCTGCACCCAGCCGCCGCGCGGCATTCGGGAGGCCAGGACACTGGGACAGCTCCTCGAGTTGGGCGGTAAACTGCGCGGTAAGAGCTTCACCTTTAAGGCCACCACCACCGCCAAGCAGTGCGACCCCTACCTGACCGCCTCCATGCTGAAGCCGCAAATAGAAGGCGCTGACGCCATACTCTCCCTGGCCTGCGGCATCGGGGTACAAACTCTAGCTCAAATCTTCCCCGTGCCAGCTTTCCCGACGCAGAACACCCATTTCATGGGCGCCGAGGAGAGAGAGGCCGGTATCTTAGAAGAAAGGTGCGCCGGCTGCGGCAACTGCCTGCTCGCCGTCACCGGCGGTATTTGCCCGGTAGCCCGCTGCAGCAAGGGACTGATTACCGGGGCCTGCGGCGGCAGCAAGGCCGGCAAGTGCGAACTCAGCCCGGAGCGCGACTGCGGCTGGGTGCTGATATATAACCAGTTGAAGCGGCTGGGTAAACTGGAGCTGCTCAAGGAGACCCGCCCGCCAAGGGACTACCAGCTGAAGGGTTGGAAAGTCACCGCTTAACCACGGTGTGGAGGTGGAGGTGAATGCTGGAGTCAGGCAACTAGCCCGGATAAGCGTGCGCGGCGTGGTGCAGGGGGTCGGCTTCCGGCCCTTTGTTTTCCGGCTGGCCAAAGAGCATAAACTTAACGGCTGGGTGCGCAATACCTCGGGGAAAGTAGAAATCGAGGTAGAGGGCGACGGGCCGGTCCTGCAGCAGTTCCTAAAAGACCTGGAAAGCCAGTCCCCGCCTATGGCCCGCATCGAGAAGGTGGAGGTCGTCTTCTCCACGCCGAAAGGCTATGCCGATTTCCAAATCCACCAAAGCCTGAGCCAGGCGGGCGAATACCAATTGGTATCGCCGGATATTGCTACCTGTAAAGACTGCCAGCGCGAGATTTTCTCGCCCGGCGACCGCCGCTACCGCTACCCCTTCACCAACTGCACCAACTGCGGGCCTCGCTTCACCATTATTGAAGACATCCCCTACGACCGCCCCAGGACCACCATGCGTAAGTTCCGCATGTGCCCGGAGTGCCAGCGCGAATATGATGACCCCCTGGACCGGCGCTTTCATGCCCAGCCCAACGCCTGCCCCAAATGCGGCCCCGGCCTGGAGCTGGTCGACGGCGAGGGTAAGCCCGTTAATACCGATGATGCGATTAAATCGGTCAGCGACCTCCTGAAAGCCGACAAGCTCGTGGCCATCCGCGGGCTGGGAGGCTTCCACCTGGCCTGTGACGCTACCAGCGAGACTGCAGTAAAGCTCATGCGCCGCCGGAAGGGACGCCCGTCTAAACCCTTCGCCGTAATGATGCCCACGCTGGATGATATTAAAAAGCACTGTCTGGTATCCCCTGAAGAAGAAAAACTCCTCGACTCTCCGCAGTGTCCCATTGTGCTGCTGCCATGGAAACGCAAAAATTCAAGCATTTG
>JAUYDJ010000199.1 GCA_030690025.1 Chloroflexota bacterium
GGTGTAGAGAGTCACTTTGGAGCCAAATCCCCCACCGATGTAATGCGCCGTCACCCTGACCTTGGACGGCGTCAGGTTAAAAGCGTTGCAGAGGTACTGCTTGGCCAGGAAAATACTCTGCCGGCCGGCCAGCACCGAGAGGCCGCCATCCGGCTCAGCCTGGACAATACTGACGTGAGTCTCAAAAGCGCAGTGGTTTATCCTGACGGTGGTAAACCGGTTCTCGATAATGAAGTCGGCTTCTTTGAACCCCTTTTCGACATCGCCATGGCGCAGGGTACGGTAGTTACAGACGTTGGGCCGGTCCGGCACCAAGCGGGGCGGCGGGAACTTGCCCAGGGTATACTTGGGCAGGTCGGGATGGACGGTCACCGGCGGGTGCGCCTGCCACGCCTCGTCGATATCAAATAAGGCCGGCAGCTCTTCATACTGGACTTCAATCAGCTCCACGGCTTTCTCGGCGATTTCGAGCGTGTCCGCAGCCACCGCCGCTACGGCATCGCCGATGTAGCGCACCACGTTTTTAGCAAGTATGTGCTGGTCAAACACGGACGCCCCGAACCTTCGCTCCGGCACATCCTTGCCGGTGATTACCGCCCTGACGCCGCGCAGCGCCTCTGCCTTTGCGGTATCAATACGGACGATGCGGGCATGGGCATAAGGACTGCGCAGCACTTTGGCATGCAACATGCCGGGAACTTTCATATCGGCGCAGTACATCGCCTTGCCGGTCACCTTCTCCAGAGCATCGAGCCTGACTACGCTGTTGCCTACCATTGAGGTCATGTTGCTCCCTTCTAAATCTAGCGGTAAACCTCGACGACGCCTTTATTGGCGTCAACCCTGACCCGGTCGCCGGGCTTGATAACATCGGTCGGGTTGCGCTCCAGGCGGTCGACCACCGGTATTTCCTTGCCGTACAGCACTTTAGCCATGATGAAACCCCCGGCAATAACCGGGTCGACCTCCACATTAATCACGGCGGCGGGCGCATTGCCGTGCTTGACCGATTCCAGTATATAGAGCCCGCCCGAGGTGGAGCCTTTGCCGTAGGGGAAGACCAGCACTTTGCCGCGGGCGTTCTGCCCCAACCACTCGTGGTACTCGTCGTTGATACGGCCGGTATACGGCTCCAGCCCGTGGGAAAAGCCAAAGGCCTCTTTGGTCACCATGGCCTCACCCTCGGCCACGCCGCTGGTGATGCCGCGCCCCTTAATAACAATCTTCTCCATGCTATCTCCTATCTACTTCGTCGCCAGGTCGACACAGCCCTTAATATCGGTATAGAGCACACCAAGGTAATACGGGCCCGACGGCAGGGTGCAGGCGTATTTCGCCGAGTTGGTGGCGACATTCTTCCAGCCCCACTTATTGACGTTATGGAACACGATACAGTCGCCCTCGAAGAGCCTGACGCCGCAAGCCTCGAGCACATCAATATAGCCCATCTGGCGCGAGAAATTGAGCACATCGCTGGAGATGAACAGGCAAAACTTGATATCCTCGCGCACCTTCTTGCCGTCGAGTAGTTCGGTCAGCTCTTTTATCTCGTTTACCCGGGGATGCGGGCAGCCCACCAGCACGGCTTGAACCCCACCCTTCTTGATGGTATTCATGTCGTCCAGGGCACCTTTCAGGTCCTTCTTCTTGATACTTATGTCAAATTCAGGCGACTTGCCGCGGAATGCCTTCCTGCGGGTAGGCGCTTCCGGCGTTATACCCACAGCGTGGTATAGGGCAAGTCCGCCCCGGGTGGCCGCGGCTGCGCCCATGACCTTCAGGTGATTGGCGGTTGTCCACGCCGGCAGACCTTCGATGACCGGCACCTTGCCGCTGCAGGCTTTGCCGATAATGTAGCCGATGGTGTTGAAATCGAACATGGTCTGCGGTTCAAACTCCACCTTTACCAGCACATTCCCGGCGCGGTCGCCATCGAGCAGCAGGCCGAACTCAGGAGCACGGCCGGCGATGGCCGAGGCCACATCTATACCCATAGTAGTACGGTTGGTGCGCGCGCCCAGCACCGAGTTGGCAAAAATGACCGCCGAGGACTCAATCCAGGAAACGCACTCCCCTACCCTCGGCAAATTTCCCTGGAAATAGGGTGTGCAGCTCCAGTTGGGGATTACCCCCATACTGCGGATGGCGCTCATCTGGCGGGTGGACGCGGATTTCAGCTCCGGCGGTTCGGGCAGGTCCGCCCAGCGGTTGACATTGTCCGGGTTAACGGTGGGATTGACCGTGGTCACGGTCTGGAACTTGCCGCCCAGGTCACGGAACTTCTCCAGAATATCCACCGCCGCGCCGAAGTCAGGGTACATGCACGAAGCATGGACGCTGCTTACCGACACCAGGCGCTCTGCCCCGTAGACCTCGCCAATCCGGGTCAGCACCTCCAGAGACAGCCGCAGTGCCTCGCCCTGCTCCCCGGCGAGCATTCGCTTCTCTTCATCAGTCAATCGCATAAAAATCTCCTTCAATTAGAATGGTATCACTAAAAGCGGTACGGTGCATCTATTGAGCGTGCGACCACGTCAGAAACTAAAGTGCCAGCGGGGTTAATTTTATGGGCATTGGGGGGATAAGTCAAGTGAAAGACTGGCTGTTAATAAATGTGGTCGGATATGCTATAATTTTATCTGCATGGGGATATAGCTCAATAGGGAGAGCGCTGCGTTCGCATCGCAGAGGTCGGGGGTTCGAATCCCCCTATCTCCACCATTCGTAACAGCTCCCGAACCATTTGCTCTGGCTATAATGGCAAAGGGGGCATTGTATGCCAGCTTTTTTCGTAGTTCTTCATCGTCCACGGTAAACAAAAGTTTGAACTCCCTGAGTCCATTGGTTGTTTCAAACTTCGCTTCCAGCGCAGCGGCAGGGAGACCGTGGCCAGCGGTGAGGCTGGGTAATATGACTCTTGAGCACCAACAACTCCCGTCAAGTGACTCGATTCCCCGATCGATATAGTATTCATAGGCTGTTTGAAGGTAATCCCAATTCCTGAAAAATGCGCCGACTTAGAGTCTCTGCCTGTCTGTGGTCAAGGAGGCGGTTCAGAAGCTCCTGATTCAACTTCTGGAACAGTTCTTTCAAATAGCGCTCATAATCCGTTACCGCTTTGGTGACGACCACTTCATCGTTAGGCAGGCAGACGATGTATTCATTAGGCTTGCGGGCGTAGATGATGTACTTGGCCGCCGCAAGGCTGGGCGCCTGATAGCTAAAGCCCTCGCCGACAACTTCCTGCTGGCCTAAGAAGTAATTACCCAGTCTAAGCGGCACATCCGGAACAGCCACACTGATGCAATCCTGCGGCTTGGGCTTTTTATTCAGAAAGTCATCCGGAAATTTCTTGATGCCTTCCTTCACCAAGTCATCCCTAACCTGTTCCGTCATCCTGGCGATGTCCCGCGCCGGCCTGGCTTTCTTCAGCCCTTTGCGCATACCGGCTAATTCTATGCGCTCCCGCATCAATTCTGTGAGGCCGTCATAGATGGGCTTAAGGTATTTGGCCGGGTCTAACCCCATAGCTTCCAGCACCAGTCTGTCCAGCTTCTGGCGGTCTTTCATCTTGACTTCTTCGAAGATTGGTTTGACGGGGCGATGAGATAATTTATCAAAGGCTGCAGTAATACATCCTTTTATTTCTTGGGAGAACAGACTATAGGCTGGAATCATGGTGTAATCTTGAGCTTCTTCAACAGTAGTATCTAAGGCACCTTCCCCGAGATTGAGGCGTCCGATTAGTTCAATACTCAAGCTGCATAATGAAGTATTCAGAATAGCAGCCAGTACCTTGTAATCATGTTTAGCGAGCGGATGAACTAGGTAAACACGTTGGTCTGCCAGAACAGGAGTAGCGCTAAACCTCTGAACAAAACGTGTGTCATATGATTTTGTCCAAAGAAGTTTAGTTAGACTGGATGATGGAAGAGAATACCAGAGTGCCCTTGCGGCTACGGTCGGACCTTTCGGGTAGGGTGTACCATTGCTAGCGATCTGTTTTTCTCCCCATTCAATATAATCAAGGACCCCTCTTTTGCCAGCTTTACGAAGTTCTTTCTTACTTCTGTCGCACAATAACACTTTTAGTTCTAATGCATTAACATCAATATCAATACTTTCTGATTCTTTCGGTGATTTTAAAACGGGAGCTAGAAATTCCTCTTCAATATTCCAGTGCTTGATTTTCTGAGCGTTCAAGTAGAAAAAGTCATTAACACCAGTCTTGATAGCGAATTTTACATTAGCCACTTTGTTCAGTGAGATAAAACTATTTCCGTGCTCCTTCAGGAGATCAAAGTAAATCTGTGGCGCTCTGAGATACTGGCCCCACTTGGCGGTTTTCCGCTCTTTTGTTAGCTGTTCCCGCAGGTCGCTTTGCTTTACCAGCCGGATGCGGAAATTGGCATCCTCGCTGGTTTCCACGCCC
>JAUYDJ010000227.1 GCA_030690025.1 Chloroflexota bacterium
GATTAGTATAGCACGTCGCCCTGAAACGCCCCCATTCTGCCCTACCGATGGTATAATGTGGCGGGACCTAGCGTAAAGAGATTGATGTGGAGGGAGAAAGTTGAGTGATAAGAGGCTTGGCATACTCACCGGCGGTGGGGACTGCCCGGGGCTGAACGCGGCTATCCGGGCCACCACCAAGGCGGCCATGCAGCGGGGTTATGAGGTAATCGGCATTTGCAATGGCTGGAAGGGCTTTATTGATAATGAGACGCAAGCCCTCGACAATACCAATACGTCCGGCATTATCGATAGGGGCGGCACTATCCTGGGGACCTCCCGTTTCAGCCCCACCCGGGAAGAAAATGGCGTCAGGCAGGTCATGGACGCTTTTCAAAAGCTGGGGCTGGAGGCGCTGGTGGTGCTGGGCGGACACGGCACGCTGAGTGTTACCAGCCAGATGTTTAAGCTCGGCCTGCCGGTGGTGGGGATACCCAAGACTATTGATAACGACATCGCCGAGACCGACTACACCATTGGCTTCCAGACCGCCGTCCAGATTGCTACCGACGCCCTCGACAGGCTCCGTTCCACGGCGGAAAGCCACCACCGGGCGATGATACTGGAGGTGATGGGGAACAGTACCGGCTGGATTGCCACCTATGCCGGCATGGCCAACGGCGCCGATGCCATCCTGATACCGGAGATTCCCTTCAATGAGGAAAAGCTGGACCGCCTCTGCGAACTGCTGCAGCATAGAATCAAACGGGGCCGCAACTTCAGCATCATCGTTGTTGCCGAGGGGACTAGACTGGAGGGCAGGCCGGTAGTGGTGAGCCAGTGTAAAGGCGTGGGTGAAGTGCTGGGCGAAGCCGTCCAGGAGCATACCGGGCTGGAGACCAGGGTCTCCGTCCTGGGGTATATCCAGAGGGGCGGCACCCCGGTAGCCTACGACCGCAGCCTGGCAATCTCTTTTGGGGTGAAAGCCGCCGAGTTGGTCGAGAAACGACTCTACGGCCAGATGGTCGCTTTGCAGGGTAACAGGGTTGCCACCGTCCCGCTGGCGGAAGTGGAGGGCCGGGTCAAAACCGTGCCCCTGGACGTTTACCGGACGGCGGAGATATTCTTCTACTAGCAAGCTCTACAGTCTCATATTTGAAATTATAGGTAGCAAATAGTAAAATCATAGTGACATTTTCGCTAGAATGCGGGTAAAAGTATTAAGGCCGGCTACTTCTGCCTGCTAGGTAAAAGGGTGGAGAACATAAGAGAACAGCTCGCCGCGATAAATGCCATTAGTGCCGTTGTCTGCCGTTCCCTGGACATCCAGGACGTCCTGGACAACGCCGTTTCCAAGATTACTGAGCTAACCGGCTTTACCGTTGTGCTGGCCTTCCTGCTGGACAGCCGGGGGCAGGATTACGAACTCAAGGCTTACCGCGGCGCTTCCGTCGACCGTGTCCGCACTCTCCAGGGGCTTAGCACTGTCAAAGCACTCAATGAGCAGGTTGCCCGGAGCGGGATGCCGCTGGTCTTGGGCGGGGTCGCTGGGGTAACTGAGCTTCCAGCCGTCCTGGCAAAAGAGGACCTTGGCACCGCCCTCGTGGTGCCTTTGAATGCCAAAGATAAGCCGGTGGGCACCCTCTGGTTAGCCACGCGTGGCCTAAGGCAATTCCTGGATGAAGAGGTAGCCTTCCTGGCCACTATCGGCGTACAAATCGGGATAGCCATTGAAAATGCGCGGCTTTACCGGGAGGAACACCTGGCCAAACAGGAGGCATTGGCCTCGGAGAAGCGCTACCGCGAGCTGTTCGAGTTTGCCAGCGATGCCATCTGGATTCATGATTTACACGGCAACATCGTGGCGGTAAACAAAGCCGCCGAGAAACTCTCCGGGTATAAATCCGAAGAGCTGCTCAAGATGAATGTGAAAAGCTTCTTGACCGACGTGAGCCGCAACCTGGCCGGGCAGGTCAGGTACAAGCTGCTGCGGGGTGAACCCATTGAGCAGCCCTATGAGCAGCGCCTCACCCGGAAAGACGGCACCGAGGGCATCGTCAACCTGACTACCAGCCTGATTACGGAAGATGGTAATCCCACCGGTTTCCAGCACATTGCCCGGGACGTGACCGCGGAGAGAGCAACGCAGGAGAACCTGAGCCGGGCTTACCAGGAGCTCAAAGATTATGACCAGCGCCTGAAAGAGAGCCAGGCGCAGCTGATTCAGGCGGAGAAGCTGACCTCGCTGGGCCAGCTGGCCGCCTCGGTAGCCCATGAGGTCAACAATCCCCTGTCCGGTGTCCTGGTCTATACGCAGCTCCTGGCCAAAAAAATTGCCGCCGACAACATCGCCAAAGAGGTCACATTGGGCTACCTGAAGAAAATGGAGACCGAACTCACCCGCAGCACCCGGCTAATCAGGAACCTCCTCGATTTTGCCCGCCAGTCCACCCCCAGTTTCCGCGAAGTGGATATTAACGAGGTCATTGGCCGGGCCTTTGAGCTGGCGTCTCACTCGGCGCAGCTGCAGCACATCGAGGTATTGAAAGAGCTCGACCCCAATTTGCCGAAGCTGATGGCTGATTTCGACCAGTTGCAACAGGTCTGCACCAATCT
>JAUYDJ010000079.1 GCA_030690025.1 Chloroflexota bacterium
GATTGCCGCCGGGCATGGGCGGCGATGCTGGCAGCGGCACCGGTTTTGGCTCGGGGATAAGGCTGGCCAGCCACAGCATAAGTTTTACGAAGGCGCCCCAAACTATGCCTACCGCCCATTTTAGGGCGTTCAGGAGCACCTGCAGCAAATCAGGTGTGACCAGCACGCTGATAATCAGCCCGAAAACGATGACCGCGCCAATGCTGGCCAGCAGCAGTCCCGACCAGTGGCCGCGGTATAGCCCGGAAAGCCAGCCACCACCCTCGGTAGCATGGCCGATGGACATCCCCGAAAGAGCGAAGAGGAAGAAGGCCAGCGCCACCGGGATTGAATTGACATTGAGGTTTAGTTGGGCGTTAACGAAAAAGACAATGAGCAGCATGACCAGCCCGAACTGGAACTCGCTGGCAGCGGCGGCAAAGCTGACGCGCTGGTAAGCCAGCCTCCGGCCGAGCCACCAGAGAACAGCGGTAGCTATCAGGAGCAGGAGCTCCGGACGGAAGGTTTCCAGCAGGTGGGCAATTGCCTGCGGCACGGCCAGGAGCCAGGTGGTATCGGTTAGCGCCGCACCGCCGTAGAGATGGACTTTGACGGAAAGCAGCATGGCTACTGCCCAGGCTAGCCAGCTAATGGCCCTTGCGGTAATCTTAGGCCGGGGCAGCTTTAATTTCTGGAGCAGCCGGTTGAAGCCGAAGGCGATTGGGTAGAGCAGCAAAAGCCATAGCACTGAAAGGCGGCCGCCATTCACGTGGTTTAACATAACCATCAGAGCGTACAACCAGCAGCCCTCCATTCCCAGGATGGCGGCATAGAGCAGGTTGTAACGCCAGTCGAGTTTCATCATGCTCTCTTAACTTGCGTCAGGTCGCCGGGGTTACGGATGCGGTGGCAGGCAACCGCCGGGCCAAACGGGCTTATTTCATCATCGCCGGTGCGGAGTACCACCAGCTTGTGGCCGTTTTCCGCCAGACTGGTAAGCAGCCTGACCAGGGAGGGGGAGGGGTGGGATAATATGAAGACCAGGGTGGTCCCCCAGGGCAGGCCGCGGCGCTCGCTGTCCAGGAAGTCTTCAAATGGGCCACTGGCGGACCGGGTAACCTTGGCCAGCGATTCCAGTATACCGACAAGCTGCCCGGCGCCGCTGGCCGGCGGTATGCGGGCCGGCTGGCTGGAATCGACCAGTCGTGAGTTGACAAACAGGCCGACCGCGCTTTTGCGCTCGGTGAGATAGTTGGCTACGGAAGCGGCAGTGCTGATGCCCAGTTCAAATTCCCCGGCGGTGGTCTTATCACGCGGGTAGCTGTCAATAGCCAGGAACACGGCTGCCTTGAGCGTGGTCGTTGGCTCGTAGACCTTCACCTGCAGGTTCTGGCGGCGGGCGCTGGCTTTCCAGTGAATGCGCTTGAGCGCATCGTGGGGACTGTAATCGCGTATCCCGATGGTGCGGGTGGGGTCTTCAAAAATGCGCCGTTCGGCCCGTGTTTCGCCGAGCGGGAATAGCGAGGGTATGCCGAGATGAGTGATAGGGTAAATCTTTGGATAAACAATGACATGGTCTATCAAAGGTTCGGTCTTGGAGCGGGGGTAGAAGCCGAAGATATCGCCGGAGGTTACCGTGATTGGGCCAAGCGGGAAATAGCCGCGCTTATGGCAGTACAGTTGGTGCCGCCAGCTTGCCCGGCTGTACCACAGCAGCGCCGCAGTCTTGGTCAGAAAGCTAAAGCCGGGACGGCTTGGGGTCAGAGACACGCCGGGGGCAAACCCGTCCGGGATTTCGTCATCCACTTTCAGCCAGGGGAGCGGCAGCAGCTTGCGGTTAGCGGCGCGCAGCGTTACCTCAATGGACTCGCCGGGGAAGGCGCGCTGTTCGCTGAGCTGGCGCTGGCAGTGGACGCCGACCAGCGAAAAACGGCTCCACAGTCTGGCCAGGCCAGCCGCCGATAATACCAGGCTGAGTAAAATCACGATGACTAGCTGGTGGAACCAGGCGGCTAACAGCAGTCCGCCCAGCGCGGCGTATATGCCAAACTTGTCCAGTAGATAACCGGCGGCCTGGGATGAGGGTTGTGTTCCGGTTTCACTGACGGTAGTGGTATCGCTCATTCTTGCCTGTTGACACTCCGCTTGGCGGCACCCAGAGCCATCAACAAAAGATGAAGCGTTGATTTTGAGAGGTTTTGCGAAGTAGCCGGTGGGTGCTGTCTAACTTTCTCGTCTAGCCTAAGATTACGCCTTATAGATAGGAAAGGCAAATTGGTTGTGCCAGTGGCTTGCCTGCATCATCGAAAGGAGGCATAACGGTCAGACGGCCAGCGCCCAGCATCATTTAACGGAAAGCATGAGGACAGAGATTAGTCCCGGTTATTTGGCAGAGCGCGGCCTCGTTTTCGCTTTGGAAGCCGGTGCCATGTCCAGTAGCGTTACTTTTGTAACGTGATTATCGAGTCGATTTATTATGGACTCAATCATACTGGCCTTTTCGATGACACAGGCCCGCCGTTCAAGTGCCCATTTTCGGACCTGGTCTTCGGGCATACCCAGGCTGCGGGCGATGCCGGCAGTTTCCTGTATTGTCATCTCCAGACGACCGCTAAACTGCTCCTGCCTGGCTTCCACACCGGCGGCTACGGCATCCAGGTAAGATGCCCAATGTGCCAGTTTGGCCGAAAGGTTAGCATTATCAGGCATCATACCCTCCTCAGATGCGGATACTTTTGTCACCCTTTGGCACTAATATTATACGTTTGTACTGGTGATGTCAAGGAGTTTACTTGCCTTTTGTCAAAAATAAAAGAGGGGGACAGAGTCCCCCTCTTTTATTAGACCCGGTGTGCCCCAGGGTTAGCTCATCATCTTCTCTTTGAGCATGTCCCATTTGCCATCTATGACGGCTGACTTGATTTTGCCCTGCTCAACGGTGACCACTGCGCGGTGTGGCGTGATGACCTCGGCGAGGACCTGGCCGGTACGGTTGCCGTAGCCGGCGTGACGGGACTGAAAGTCAAAGGTGAATATCCAGGTGGCCGGCGGCTGTGCCGCCGTCAGGTTATCGGCCAGTTTCAGGCTGTCTGGGATGCCGTCATAGGCGAAGGTGGAGTTGTTACGTACAAACTCTTCGGCAAGCTGCTGGCTGTCCGTCTGCGTTGGTGCCTTACCGGCCTGCGGTGGGCCTTTCGGGCCTGGCTTGACGCTCAGTTTGACTACCGGCTTCACCATAACCTTACCGCCCCCGGTGACGTTTACCGATTTGTCCGCGTCAAAGTCAAGGAGCAGCGTGACCGTCTGGCCAGCCACTACGTCAAAGGGGCGGACAAACTTCAAGGCGCCGCTGGGCACGGTAGCGTCCTGCGGCGCATTTCCGCCCAGGGCTACCTGTACCTTGTCTATGACCATGCGAATCTGGGT
>JAUYDJ010000126.1 GCA_030690025.1 Chloroflexota bacterium
CAGCCCCAGGATGCGACGAGCCGACATCGAGGTGCCAAACCTTGCCGTCGATGTGAACTCTTGGGCAAGATAAGCCTGTTATCCCCGGGGTAGCTTTTATCCGTTAAGCCACGGCCCTTCCACTTGGTGCCGTAGGATCACTTTGCCCGACTTTCGTCCCTGCTCGACTTGTAGGTCTCACAGTCAAGCCCCCTTATGCCAATGCACTCCACGGGTGATTTCCATCCACCCTGAGGGGACCTTTGGACGCCTCCGTTACCTTTTAGGAGGCGACCGCCCCAGTCAAACTACCCGCCAGGCAGTGTCCCCTGGCTTGCACCAGGGTTAGAGGCTAAACTCATCAAGAGTGGTATTTCAGTGTTGGCTCCACCAGAGCTAGCGCCCTGGTTTCATAGCCTCCCACCTATGCTACACATGATAAGCCCAGACTCAATGCCAAGCTATAGTAAAGCTCCACGGGGTCTTTTTGTCCAGTTGTGGGGAACCCGCATCTTCACGGGTACTTCAATTTCACCGAGCTCCTCGTTGAGACAGCGCCCAAGTCGTTATACCATTCGTGCAGGTCGGAACTTACCCGACAAGGGACTTCGCTACCTTAGGACCGTTATAGTTACGGCCGCCGCTTACCAGGGCTTCAGTTCAGTGCTTGCACACCTCCCCTTAACCTTCTGGCGCTGGGCAGGCTTCAGCCTCTATATCTCAGCTTACGCTTTGGCAGAGACCTGTGTTTTTGTTAAACAGTCGCTTGGGCCAATTCTGTGCCACCCCGACAGAGTCGGGGCCCCCCTTATCCCTAAGTTACGGGGTTAGATTGCCGAGTTCCTTAACGAGGGATCACTCGATCACCTTGGGACTTTTATCCCAGCCTACCTGCGTCGGTTTGCGGTACGGTCACTTCTACTTCGCTGGCAACGAGGCTTTTCTTGACGGCCTGGGTTCGGCTAAATCGCTTCAGGTTGCCCATCAGCTTTCTCTCACTTTCAGCTTAAAAACCAGGGTGGATTTGCCTGCCCCGGCATCGCCTTTGGTGAGCGACGCACCATGTCCAATGGGTACGCTTAACTTACCCTTCCGTGTTCCCCCTTTGCCTCCATAGAAGCGGTACGGGAATAATAACCCGTTGTCCATCGCTTACGCCTCTTGGCCTCAGCTTAGGACCGACTAACCCTACGCGGAATAACCTTCCGTAGGAAACCTCAGGCTTCCGGTGGGCGTGTTTCGCACACGCCTTGCGCTACTTATACCGACATTCTCACTTCTCTCAACTCCACCGCTATTTACATAGCAGCTTTATGGCTAAGAGAACGCTCCCCTACCCCTTCCCGATAAATCGGGAAAGCCATAGCTTCGGTGACGGGCTTGAGCCCCGCTAGGTTGTCGGCGCAGCACCGCTAAACCAGTGAGCTGTTACGCTTTCTTTAAAGGATGGCTGCTTCTAAGCCAACCTCCTGGCTGTCTGGGCAGTCCTACTTCCTTTACCACTTAGCCCGTTCTTGGGGACCTTAGCTGATGGTCTGGGCTGTTTCCCTCTCGACTACGAAGCTTATCCCCCGCAGTCTCACTCCCAGATTACGGCTAATGGCATTCAAGGTTTGGTTGGAGTTGGTAAGCTACTCGCCCCCGAGTCCATCCAGAGCCCTACCTCCACTAGCTATCGTCTGAGGCTGTACGTCAATACATTTCGGGGAGAACCAGCTATCACCGAGTTCGTTTGGCATATCACCCCTACCCACAGCTCATCTCACAGTTTTGCAACACTGACGAGTTCGGGCCTCCACTCCGATTTTATCGGAGCTTCACCCTGGCCATGGGTAGCTCACCCGGCTTCGGGTATAATCCATGCAACCATGACGCCCTATTCAGACTCGCTTTCGCTTTGGCTCCACAACTAAAGTTGCTTAACCAGCTACATAGATTAACTCGTCGGTTCATTCTTCAAGAGGCACGCCATTACCCCGATTTACATCGGGGCTCTGACTGCTTGTAGGCACACGGTTTCAGGTTCTATTTCACTCCCCTCACCGGGGTGCTTTTCACCTTTCCCTCACGGTACTAGTTCACTATCGGTCATCAAGGGTGTTTAGCCTTGCCCCGTGGTCGGGGCAGATTCCCACAGGGTTCCTCGTGCCCCGTGGTACTTAAGAACAGGTTAGAAGCCGCCCCCTTTAATCTACTGGACTGTCACCGTCTGTGGTGGTCCTTTCCAGGAACCTTCGACTAGGGTTTGGTTTGTAACTTCTTGACCACTCTGGAATGGGTCCAACCTGCCTTACAACCCCCGATAAGCATAGGCTCCAGAGCCACTGAGCTTACCGGGTTTGGGCTTTTCCTCTTTCGCTCGCCGCTACTAAAGGAATATGCATATCTGTCTCTCTTCCTCAGGCTACTGAGATGTTTCACTTCTCCTGGTGCCCTCCTCCCAGCCTATGTGTTCAGCTGGGGGTGTCCCGATTTTGTCGGGACGGGTTACCCCATTCGGGAATCCCCGGCTAGGCTTGCTGGACAGCTCACCGGGGCTTTTCGCAGTCTTGCCGCGCCCTTCTTCGGCCCTTGATGCCAAGGCATCCGCCATGTGCCCTTCCCCGCCTGACCTGCTTCAGGCTTGATATTAGTCCTCAATTCTCCTATTCAGTTGTTAAAGTGCGCAAACAAAAACCGCTTGGTGACTGGCACCAAGCGGTTGGCTTGGTCATCACCATGTTTTCCTGGGTTATGTAACAGAACTAAACATTACAGCGATTTTTTCCTTAGCATTAAGATACTAACATACCCCAAAAACTTTGTCAATAGCAACTGGCAAGAATTTATTTGGTTCAGTTGGTATTTTAGTATCCTTACGGCGCTTCCGTAAAAGAGTATTAGCCCTCATTCACGCCAAATGTTAATGAAACGTTTAGATGAGTTGAGCGGAGTTTTATGCTTTGTTTATCATCCTGGTGCGAATATAGTTGGTGACCAGTCCCGGTATTTGGGGATAGCAGGCGTATTCTGGATGAGGGCACCATACCGCAGTCTTGTTGAGCGTACAGATATAAGGATGGCGCACCACAAAGAGGCAGGTGGCACAAATGACTAACGCTTATACCGGTAAAGTTGCGGAAGCACAGAAGTGCAAAGCACCGAGAGCAAGTGCGGCCGGTAATGCCCCCGAGTTCAGTGAAGGGCAGGGTATTAAGGAGATAGAACAAATCAGGCAAAGGCTGAACCTTATGTACGAAGTCAGCAGGACGGCAGCTTCGTCCCAGCAGCTATCACAGCTCATCAAACAAATCACCCTGATGACGCAATGCGCGCTTAATGCTTCGGCCTCATCCGTGCTCCTCGTGGACAAAGACGGCGACCTCATCTTTGAAGTCGCTGACGGCCAGGTAGGCAAACAACTGAGACGGGCCAAATTAGGCGCCCAATCCGGTGTTGCCGGTTGGGTTGCGAGTCACGGTAAGGCGGTGGTGGTAAATGACGTCAATCAGGACCAGCGTTTCAGTACACTTATCGATACCGTTACCGGTTTCACCACGAAATCTATTATCTGTGCGCCGCTGGTGGCGCACGAGAGGGTTATCGGAGTTATTGAGGTGCTCAACAAACTTGACGGGGCCAATTTCAGCGACCATGATTTGGAGACTCTTATGTCAGTAGCCGCTACTGTTGCCATGAACATTAACAATACCCGGCTGCACCAGACCATTCTGGATTCATACAAGACTACTATCAGGGTACTGGCAGCAACTGTTGATGCCAGGGACCCCTACGCTTACGGGCACTCGCAGCGAGTATCGGAATATGCTTTGCTGGCGGCAAACTCGATGCCATTGCCAAGGGATGAGAGAGAAGTCATCGAAACGGCGGCCGCGCTGCACGATATCGGTAAGGCATATATTCCGGAGAGCATACTGGTTAAGCGCGGGCCTTTGACTGACGAAGAGTGGAAGACGATGCGTAAGCACCCGGTTATAGGGTCTAATATATTGAAGTCCATCCCTTTTCTGGAGAAAACGAGCAAGCTTGTCCTTTATCACCACGAGAGGTATGACGGCAGGGGATATCCAGACGGGCTGAAGGGTGAAACTATACCTGTTGGCTCTCGACTGATTGCCGTCGCCGATGCTTTTGATACCATGACTACTAACCATTCATATCAGGGTGCATCTACCGTAGACGAGGCTATCGAAAGGCTGCACAGATTCGCACGCATACAATTCTGCCCGCTTGCGGTGCAGGCATTCGTTGCTGGCTTTGCCAGGTTCCGTGTTCCGGCGAGGAGTTACGTGACTGCATCCGGTACACCCACGGGCTAAAATCAGTATTTGGACGAAGGATAAATTAGAAGAGAGGGGCGTAAGCCCCTCTCTTGCTTACATGCCCGCTTCCGTTATCAATGGAAGAGATGGGATAGGCTGCCCCCTGGCGAAACTATACCTTCAGACTCTTCTTCCGCCGGTAGAATGTCCGGTCCGCCCGGACGAGCATTCTTTTGATGGCCCCCGGCGAGTGTATGGCCAGCCACCTGACCATATTGTGCTGTATCGTCGGCGGTTTGCTCCAGGGGCAGACCACCATGCACCGCCCGCCACAGCTGGTCCACTTCTTCTTGTTGATTGACCAGAAAGTCACGCACTTTTCGGCGTTGATGTACCACTTGCGGTAGCCGGGGTTATTGTAGATATCGATGGGTGTGTCCGTGGGCGGGCCGTAGGGAATCGCCTGCGCCGGGCAATAGATGGCGCAGTTTTCACAGGCCATGCAGAAATCGTGGACGTTGAAGGCGATGGGTTTATCAGTCTCCAGGGGCAGGCTGGTGGTGACCGGCTTGATGCGCATATTGATGCCGAACTCGGGGGAGAGCACGCGGCCGTTGCGGGCGAACTCGCCTACACCGGCGTCAATGGCGGTAGGGACTATAAGCATCTCCGGGTTATCACCCAGCGTCTCGCGATAGGCGGCGTCATAGCCCAGCCCGCAAATAAAGTCGGCCAGCTGCGTGGAGGCGAACTTGAGGCGGGAGTAGGTATCTGCCACCGCCGCGCCGGAAAGGTGCGATGGCGCGCTCTTGATGAAGCTGGGTGCATGGGGAATAACGAGCAAGATAGCGTATTCATGGGGTATGTCAATATCTTTATAGACCCAGCGCTGGTCGACCCGGGTGATGCGCACCAGCTCGGCCCCGAAGAACAGGCCTATCTTCTTGTTGAGCCGGCTCATCAGGGCTTTATCAGCTATTTCCACACGGCCTTCAGGCGGGGTGACGGGGAGGGTCTGGGGGTGATACTCGCGGCACAAGCACCAGGCGGCCGCCGTCAGGCTTTGGCTGATGCGGTCTTCCGGTTCGAGGGCGCTGTTAGGCAAGGGTTTGCGGGAATCATGGCCGGTGCGGGCGATAAACCGCTCACGGATTTCCTTCCCGAAGGGATTGTTGGGCGTAATGGTGAGGAAGGCGTTCTTACGTCGGTCGAACCGTTCGATGGTGCCGGTG
>JAUYDJ010000156.1 GCA_030690025.1 Chloroflexota bacterium
GAATCCGTTCTTTGCTATGTGGGGGAGCAGATTCTTCACTTCGTTCAGAATGACAATTAAACACTCAGAATGACAGTTAAACGTTTCTCGGGCAGCCTCTCTCAATGACGATGTAGATTTTGCTTGTTAAGCGCCAAGAAGATGGGCTAACAATTCAGACCCGCCCAACAGAGCTTTTTTCTTTGACACCCTGCTGGCTGGTTGATATTATGGCTGAGGAGACAAGAGATGCAGCGTTTACGCGTTAAATTCGCCCGGGGGGAAAAGCTCAAGTTCATCTCCCACCTGGACATCATGCGCCTGTGGCTGCGGGCATTCAACCGCGCCGAGCTGCCGCTGGCCTATTCCGAGGGGTTTAATCCTCACCCCCGGCTCTCGCTGGCGGTGCCGCTGCCCATTGGCGTGACCAGTGAAGCCGAGCTGATGGATATCTATTGCGCCCGGTGGGTCTCGCCTCATTCCTTCACCAGCGCGGTGGACCGGCAGCTGCCGCCCGGCGTCAGCATATTGCAGGTGTTCGCCGTAGCGCCCAATCTACCCTCGTTGCAGTCGCTGGTCGGTTTTGCCGAATACAAAGTCGATTTGGAAGCCGACCCCAACGACCTGGAGTCGTAAATCGCCTAACTCCTGGCCAAGAAGAGCCTGCCCTGGCAGCACCAGCGAGATACCGGGCCACGCAGCTACGACCTGCGGGCGCTTATTGACGACTTATGGCTTACCGGCGGCCAGCCTCCCGTCTGCACGGTGGGCATGAGGCTGCGCTGCGACAGCACCGGCTCGGGGAGGCCGGAGCAGGTAGCGGCGGCGCTGGGTTTCACCGACTACCCGCGGTCGGTGCACCGCACCCGGCTCATCCTGAAGGACTGACTCAAGCGAGGCGGATGGTGAAGAATCAGGAGAGTTCTGAGCTGGCGCAGAGGGTATTTCGCTTCATCCGGCAGCACCGGCTGGTAGCCGCCGGGTCGCCGCTGCTGGTGGCGGTATCGGGCGGGGCCGATTCCGTCTGCCTGCTCCACGTCCTGGTCGAGCTGCGGGACGAGCTGGGCGTTAGCCTGCACGTGGCCCACCTTGACCACCGGCTGCGTGGCGCTGAGGCGGAGGCCGACGCCCGGTATGTGGCCGGCCTATCCCGCCGGCTCGGCATCCCGGCCAGCATAGAGCAGCGTGACGTCAAAGGCTATCAAGTCGAGCACCGCCTTTCATTAGAAGAAGCCGCGCGTGAAGTAAGGTATACCTTTCTGGCCGGGGTCGCTAAATCGATTGGCGCTGACCGGGTGGCTGTGGGGCACACCGAAGGCGACCATATCGAGACCATCCTGATGCACCTGGTACGGGGCACCGGCACGCGGGGACTGCGTGGCCTCCAGCCGGAGGTTACCTGGCAGATGGGCGATGATAAACTGACCGTAGTCAGGCCACTGCTGTCGGTGACCCGCGACGAGACGGTAGCCTACTGCCGGGAGCACCGGCTTGAACCCCGACTGGATACCTCCAATCTGTCGCGAACGCCGCTGCGGAATAGAATCCGGCTTGAGCTTTTGCCGCTGCTCAAGGGCTATAATCCGGGTATAACCGAGTCCCTACTGCGGACGGCCAGTACCGCCGCCGACGAGCTTGATTTTCTGGACAGGGAGGTTGCCGGTGTCTGGGACATGGTAGTCAGCCTTGAAAAAGATACCATCGTCCTGGACAAAAAGAAATTCCGGGGACTGCACCCCGCCCTGCAGCGCCACCTGCTGCGCTCCGCCATGGAAAAATTGCTTGGAAACCTGCGGGATATTGAAACGCGCCACATCGAGGAAATCATGGCGGCGCTGCCCAAACCAGCCGGGAAGAGTATTAACCTGCCCGGAGGCCTGGTCTTTGCCATCGAGTACGAGCGCTATCTGCTGGGTACGGATGAAGCGGCGCTATCGCCTTTCCCGCCGCTGGAAGGGGAGCACCCGTTAAAAGTGCCCGGCGAGACCCTAATCCCTGGCTGGCGTGTCAGGGCATCTATAGAGAGCATAGATGAGCCTGACGCCACACCTACCGCCACCCCCCTCAACTTCATCGCTACTCTCGACCTCGATGAGTCCGGCGACGAGCTAGTAGTGCGGACCGTCAGGCCGGGCGATAGATTCCAGCCGATGGGCATGACGGAGGTAAAGAAAATAGGCGAGTTCATGATTGACGCCAAGATTCCCCGCGCCTGGCGTAAGCGTATCCCGATTGTCTGTTCGCCTGAGCGGGTGCTGTGGGTGGTCGGTTGGCGCATCGATGAGCGGGTGAAGGTCACCGACAGCACCACTCGCGTCTTGCATTTAGAGTTCCATCGGCGCTAGATAAACGACTTCGCAATTGCGCAATTGCTCATTCCTCTGTCAAGTGGCCTCTATCTTCTTTATCGGTACCAATCTATCGGTTGAAATCAAATTGTCATTGCTACGAAAATAGGTTCCAGGCTATTGTGTCATTCTGAAGGATTCATCCTGAAGGAGGACGCCGCAGGCGGACGACTGAAGAATCCGTCAAAGAAGGACGGATTCTTCGTCCCGATTTCATCGGGACTCAGAATGACAGTGCGTGGGCGTTTTCATTGTTCGTGGTGCCCGTGTAAATGGGCATGACTGATTGCGAGGAACGAAGTGACGAAGCAATCTCTCCCAGTTCTTAAGAAAACAATGAGATTGCTTCGTCGTCCCGATTTCATCGGGACGCCTCGCAATGACAGTTATG
>JAUYDJ010000255.1 GCA_030690025.1 Chloroflexota bacterium
GCCCTGGCGGCCGGAGAAATAGCCCGAATGCCCCTGGCCGAAGCGGAAGCCAAAGGGTTAGTCACTCATATCGACCTGGCGCCGCCTTATTTCGAGCAGGTAGCCAGGCTCGTCAATCTTGATGAGCTACGCCGTGCGAGGTTAAAGGTAGTTATCGACCCCATGTATGGCGCTGGCGCCGGTTATTTACGGGCGCTGCTCGAGGGTGGAGATATTAAGGCGGTGGAGATAAACGGCGAGCGTAACCCGTTGTTTCCCGGGATGCTGCGCCCGGAGCCAATCGAGCCCAACCTGGACAGGCTGTCGGCGGCCGTCAAGCGGCGGAAGGCCAGCGTGGGGCTGGCCACCGACGGCGACGCCGACCGTATGGGCATCGTCGATGAAAAGGGGAGATTTATCACCCAGCTCGAGGTCTTCGCGCTGCTTTGCCTCTACCTGCTGGAGGTGCGCGGCGAGCGCGGCGCCATCGTCAAGACGGTGACCGCCAGCAACATGCTCTACCGCCTGGGCGAGCTGTTCAAGGTGCCGGTATACGAGACGCCGGTGGGCTTCAAGTATGTTGCCGAGATAATGATGGCGCAGAATGCCCTCATCGGTGGCGAGGAAAGCGGCGGCTATGGCTTCCGCGGGCACGTCATGGAGCGCGACGGCATCCTGGCTCACCTCTATTTCCTCGACCTGATGATTAAGACGGGCAAGACGCCGTCCCAGCTGCTGGACTACCTCTTCAGCAAGGTAGGCCCGCACTACTATCACCGCGTCGATGTCGAGTTTCCCGAGAGCCAGCGCCAGGCGATAATCGAGCGTGTGAAGCAGAACTCCCCGCTGAGCCTTGAGGGTGTAAAAGTAGCGAAGGTCGACACTATGGACGGTTTCCGGTTCACCCTGGTCGACGGCACCTGGCTGCTCATCCGGTTCTCCGGTACCGAGCCGGTGCTGCGCATCTACGCGGAGAGCGACAGCACGGACAGGGTGAAAAAGCTCCTGGAGACGGGGAAGAAGCTGGCCGGGGTGTAAGACTGTGCCAAACTGTTCCGCTTGTCTGGTTTATTCTTGGTTAGCAGCAAGTCTGGTGTCATTGCGAGTCCCGATGGAATCGGGACGCGGCAATCTCAACAAACATCTTATGGATTGCTTCGCTTCGCTCGCAATGACAAACTAAGGTAAGTCGAACAGCGGGGTCAAGCATAAAAGGAAGAGATGGTTACATCCGACAAATTTCCCAAAAGGACCGAAAAACCCTGGGGGTTTGAGCTACTATTTGCCCATACGCCGAAGTACGCGGGCAAGGTAATCTTCGTGAAGAAGGGACACCGCCTTAGCCTGCAATATCACGAAAAGAAAGACGAAAGTCTTTATGTTCACGAAGGCAAAGCCCTGGTGGAGATTGAGGGGAAGGACGGGCGGATGGAGACTGTCTTGTTTGAGGCCGGCGGTTGCTGGCGGGTGCCCCCGCTCACCAGGCACCGCCTGAAGGCGGTAGAGGATACCACGCTGTTTGAAGTGTCCACCCCGGAGCTGGACGACCTGAAACGCCTGGAAGACGACTACGGGCGGGTCAAGCCGTAGTTCCTGAAGGTTAATAAACCTATCCCCCTGACCCCCTTCCCTTGCCAAGGGAAGGGGGTCTTTGTTTTTAGAGAGGGGCTTTGCCCCTCTCTAAAACACTTCCCGGTGTAGCTATTTGTCAGTAAAAACAGAATCCCCCTCCCGGTAGGGGAGGGGGATTGAAAACCCAGCTAGATTTCCCCGGATATTAACGCTTGGTATACTGAGGTGCCTTGCGTGCCCGCTTGAGGCCGGGCTTCTTGCGCTCCTTGACACGCGGGTCGCGGGTAAGCAGCCCGTTAGCGCGCAGCACCGGCTTAAGGGTCTCCTGGGCGCTAACCAGGGCGCGGGCAATGCCGTGCGAGATAGCCTCGGCCTGGCCGGTGATACCGCCGCCGGTAGCCTTGATGATGACGTTGTATTTACCCAGGTTGTCCGTGACCAGCAAGGGTTTTACTATCGTCTGGCGGTATTCCAGGCGCGGGAACCGTTCTTCATACGGCGTGCCGTTGACGATGATAGCGCCCTCGCCGGGCATTAGTTTTACCTGGGCGATGGCCGTCTTGCGCCGGCCGGTACCATGAAAATAGGTCTGTTTTTCCATTTATGCCTTCTCTCCAGTTGCCGCTTTGGCTGGACCTACTTGCGACAGGTGCGGGTGTTTGTCGCCAGCATAGACTCTCAGCTTCTTTATCATCTGGGCACCCAGCCGGGTATGCGGTAGCATACCCTTGACGGCGTGCTCAATTACACGGGTGGGATGGGTGGCCATCAGTTTCTCATAGCTCGTAACCTTAAACCCACCGGGATATCCCGAATGCCGGTAGTACATCTTCTGCTTGGCCTTATCGCCGGTGACACGTATCTTTTCCGCGTTGATGACTACCACAAAGTCGCCGGTGTCCATATTGCGGACGAAGATGGGCTTGTGCTTACCCATCAGCAGGCTGGCGATGCGGGTGGCCACTCTGCCCAGAATCTGGTCAGAGGCGTCAACCAGGTGCCACTCCCGTGTGATATCAGATTTCTTCGTGCTATATGTTTTCATGATAATTTTCCTTCAGCGTAGTTTACCTGCATCAGGCACAACCCGCAGGCTGGCGCCGTGGGGCCGGCCAGTCCGGGC
This sequence comes from Chloroflexota bacterium, assembly GCA_030690025.1. Lineage (GTDB taxonomy): Bacteria > Chloroflexota > Dehalococcoidia > Dehalococcoidales > JAUYDJ01 > JAUYDJ01. Next base: position 2,675 of record JAUYDJ010000255.1, read on the forward strand.
TCTCTCCTGTCAATTATACTATGAAACTCGGCAATACTCATCTGGCCCCGCCCGACCCGAATCAGGGCGCCGATGGTGTTGCGCACCTGGTGGGGCAAGAACGAGCTGGCTATCATGTCGAAAACAACCAGCTCGCCTTCGCGTTTTACCTCGACTTTATCTACTCTGCGCACCGTCTTAATGCCGGTGACGGTGGTGAATGAGGCGAAGTCGTGCAGCCCGATAAGGCCCTGGGCCGCCTGGTCCATCGCGTTAACATCCATGTACCCGGTAACCCGGTGGGCGAAGCCGTCCCGCAGCGGCGACCGCGTGGAGCTGTTCAATATTTGATAGCGGTACTCCCGGCTGAGGGCGTGTCGCCTTACCTGGAAAGAGTCGTCTACCCGGCGGGCGGCCTTGATGGCGATATCGGCGGGCAGGTAGTAGTTCAATCCGCAGATGAATGTCGATGGCGGCAGGGTCGACCTGGTGCCGAAGCTGACCACCTGTCCTTGAGCGTGGACGCCGGTGTCGGTACGGCTGGCGGCGCTTATCCTGAGTCTCTCGCCGGTGAGCTTCTCTATAGCCGTCTCCAGCTCTCCCTGTATAGTCGGCTGGTCTGCCTGCAGCTGAAAGCCGTAATAGCGTGTGCCATCGTATTCCACCACCAGCATGAGTTTGGTGGCGGTGGCTACGTCGGCCTTCATTTCCGGGCTAGCTAAAGTGACCATCATTTCACCAGTTCAATCAGGACAACAGGTGCGCCGTCGCCGACTCGCTGCCCCAGCTTAACTATACGGGTATATCCACCCGGACGTTCGGCATACCTGGGGCCAAGCTCGGCAAATACCTTCTCCGCTACCTTTTTGCTGAAAAGATATGACAGCGCCTGGCGACGGGCATGAAGGGTACCATCTTTACCCA
>JAUYDJ010000267.1 GCA_030690025.1 Chloroflexota bacterium
CGGCGGGGATAGCGTGATGGCCGTGTGGAACGTGCCCGTGGCCAGTGAAGGGCACGCCCTGCTGGCCACCAGAGCCATGTTCAGTGCCCAGCAGGCCATGAAAGACCTGCAGGAAAGAGAGATGGCCTTGCCCCGCATGGAGTTTGGCATCGGCATTAACACCGGCCGGGCCGTGGCGGGTAATATGGGCTCCGAGGCCCGCCGTGAGTATTCGGTAGTTGGTGACGCGGTGAATACGGCCGCCCGTCTGGCCGGTCTGACGCCGGGGGGTAAGGTATGGATTGGCGCCGATACACTGGCGCAAGTCAAGGATTGCATCACGGCCAGACCGCTGGAGCCGCTATCGCTAAAAGGGAAAAAGGAGCTGGTCCAGGCGTACGAGGTGGTGGCGATTTCCCACGAGCGTAACAGATTATGAATATGATTCGTAATAAGGTAGGAGGGGAAAATCAGGCCACTGTTACTCTAACCGACGGTGAGTCTGAAATCTGCAGGTTAGTCGACCGTGCCGCCACTGGCGATTTCGAGGCTTTTGGCGAGCTTTATAGTCTCTACCTCGACCGGATTTACCGCTACGTATTTTATCAGGTAAAGGACAGAATGACCGCCGAAGACGTTACGGAAGAAGTGTTCGTCAAAGCCTGGCAGGCCATAGACTCCTGTAAAGGTAAGGGCCAGACGTTTTCCCCCTGGCTTTACCGCATTGCTCATAACCAGGTAATTGACAATATCCGCGGTCAGCGGAAGACTGTTTCCACTGACGTAGACATAGCCGGCGATGACGACCCAGAGCTGGAAACCGAGGGCAAGCTGGAGCGGGAGAGGTTGTTAGCCGCCATATCCGGCCTCTCCCAGAGTCAACAGCAGGTCATTATGCTCAAGTTTATCGAGGGGATGCATACCCGTCAAATTGGCCAGATAATGGGCAAGAGCCAGGGGGCGGTGAGGATTTTGCAGATGCGCGCCCTGGCCAGGCTCCGCCAGAAATTGGACAAGGGGAAATAAGGTTAATGAGTACCGAAACTGCCGAACTAGCTGCAGTCCTGGATGAGTGTATCGAGCGGGTGCATAACGGCGAGTCTATTCATGTCTGCCTGGCGGATTACCCGGAGTTCCGCGCGCAGATAGAACCCCTGTTAAACATGGCGCTTCTGGTCTCGGATGTACCTGAAGTGTCGCCGTCCGAAGAGTTCAGGAGAGACGCAAAAGCCCGCTTGATGATGCGTATTCGCCAGTCCCAGATTGAAACGGGAAGGCCACGCCGGGGAATGTCCTGGCTCAGTGAGCTGGCGCTCGCCTGGCAAGGACTGCGGCAGAGGCTCGCCCGGACTAGCACGGTAGCGGTCCCGGTAGCATTGTCTATGCTCCTTGCGCTGGGTGTGAGTCTACCCGTGCTAGGGGTGCTGAAGGTGCTCCCGCCGCCGGCCCTGGCGGCCCAGTGCACCCTGAGCGTACTGGGGGGCAGCATTGAGGTGCAGTACCCGGGTTCAACCAGCCGCCAGCCCGGTGTTGACGGCATGACCTTGCTCGCTGGCACCCGGATAAAGACGTCAGCGGACTCCTATGCGGTGCTCACCTTCTTTGAAGGCAGCACCATCAAACTTGAACCTAACACCGACCTGGAAATAAGGCGGCTGGAGTACTCCAGCCAGCCGTCTACCACGATTATCTTGAAGCAGTGGGTGGGGCGGACCTGGAGCCGCGTGGTGCAACTGGTCGACCCCGGCTCACGCTACGAGATTGAAACGCCATCGGCCACGGCGGTGGTGCGGGGTACCCTGTTTGCTACGGAGGTCGATAACGCGGGTTTGACCAGGGTAGCGACCACGGAAGGCGTGGTTGGCGTGGTGGCTCAGGGTGAGGAAGTGCGCTTGCCCGCCAGCCAGGAAACCCTGGTAGCCAGCGGGTCAGCGCCGTCACCGCCGGCAGCAGTCCCGGAGGCCCCGGCCCAGCTTCTGGTCAGTGTGGACGCACCGGTGGTAGCTTCCGTCCGCGACCCAACCGGCGCCAGCACCGGCTATTTGCCTGACGGGGTGGCGTTCAACCAGATTCTGGGTTCGCAGTCGTCATCGCCGGCTAAGGGTGCCCAGCAAATCTCCGTGGCGCAGCCGGTGAGCGGCGAGTACGTGGTGGCGCTGCGTTACGTCACCGATGGTACCGCCCAGTTCAGCATCCAGGGCAAGTCCGGGGAAAAGATTTTTAAGCAGGTCACTACCCATGAAGGCACAGCTGGCAGTGAGTGGCTGGTGCGCATCAATCTACAGGTAGAGGATGGACGGATTGTTGACAGCCAGGTAAGCGGTGTGGAGCCTCTTAGCGGAGCGCCGGAGAAGGTGGTCAAGGTCACGCCGCCCGCCAGGGCAAGCGGACCTCGGGCTCCAACCGAACGCGACCGGGAGCGCAGCGGTGACAAGGGTCAGGCAGGCGGCAAAGAATCACCGGTTAACGTAAATCCTTCTGACCAGCCGGGTAGCAGCGACGCTGGCAAAGGCCAGTCTGACCAGCAGAGTGGCAGTGACAAAGAGAAAGGCCAGTCTGACCAGCAAAGCGGTAATGACAAAGAGAAAGGCCAGTCTGACCGGCAGAGTGGGAGTGACAAAGAGAAAGGCCAGTCTGACCGGCAGAGTGGCAGTGACAAAGAGAAAGGCCAGTCTGACCAGCAAAGCGGTA
>JAUYDJ010000264.1 GCA_030690025.1 Chloroflexota bacterium
CATAAGCCAGCTTGGGTAACTCATAGACTTTCGGTCTCTCTATAACTTCGGCCATTTTATCCTCCTCTACCTTTTGGTTCAATGAAGAAATTATACCCGCATTAGCGTAGCGGGGGTATACGTAAACCTACGTAATTGCTGAAGGCGGCAAGGCAACTGTGCGCCTCCCCTTAGCTGTCTTGGGTGACCTAAAGACTACCTTACCGCCCTTCAGGACATGCAGACTACGGCTTACGTAAACTTGGCTTAATATGAAGTCTATATCTTGCCAGCGTAGGGCCAGCAGTTCAGATCGCCTTTCCTGTTTCAAGGTCAAAGGCATGTAAATTAGCCATGTTGAAGACGACCTCCATGTCCTGGCCAGGTTGGGCTTGGGCCCTGGGGTCGACCCGGGCCAAGAATTGGCTCTTACTACTGGCCAAATAGATAAATAGTTCGTTACCCATCAGTTCGATGACATCTACCTTGGCTGGCACCACGGCCGATGAGTCTATGCCCGTGGGCAAGTACTCACTAACGTGAATATCTTCCGGCCTTATACCGAAGGTGACCTTCCGTCCCAGATAAGGGAGCAGCATAGCTACTCTCTTAGTCGGAACTGGCACGCGAAAAATACCCGAATCCAGAAGAAGCGCGTCCGGATTTCCTCCCACGGTCACCTCGAAAAAATTCATCGCGGGGCTGCCGATAAATCCGGCCACAAATACGTTACCTGGCCTGTCATAGAGTTCCCGAGGTGTTCCGACCTGCTGGAGGACCCCTTTGTCCAAGATAGCTATGCGGGTGGCCATCGTCATCGCCTCTATCTGGTCATGAGTAACATAGATAAACGTTGTTCCCAGGCGCCTGTGAAGCTTGCTGAGTTCAGCGCGAGTCTGCACCCTCAACTTAGCATCAAGATTAGAAAGCGGCTCATCAAGCAAGAAAACAGCCGGCTCGCGCACGATAGCCCGGCCCAAGGCCACTCGCTGCCGCTGACCGCCGGATAGTTGACGGGGCTTGCGTTTGAGCAAGTCCTGTATTCCCAGAACATTGGCCGCTTCTTTAACGCGACGATCTATATCAGCTTTTGGGACTTTGCGCAGACTCAGCCCAAAAGCCATATTGTCGTAGACAGACATGTGCGGATATAGGGCGTAAGACTGGAAGACCATGGCTATATTGCGGTCTTTCGACGGGACGTTGTTAACAAGTTGTCCCCCGATGTAGATGTCACCTTCATCGATCTCCTCCAGTCCCGATAGCAGCCGCAGCACGGTAGACTTGCCACAGCCGGAAGGTCCCACCAGAACGAGGAATTCCTTATCCGTAATTTCCAGATTAAGCTTGTTGACAGCCATTGTCTCGCCGAACAACTTGGTGACGTTCTGAAAGCGTACTTCAGCCATCCATTCGCCTCGCAGTAAAGATTCCCATCTGTCTTGAAGTTTGGAACGTCTTCTAGCCTTTTACAGCTCCAGTCGTGATACCTTCCACAAAATACCTCTGTAAGGCAATAAACATAACCAGGGGCAGCATCATGGAAATGAAGGCAGCGGCTGTAAGTAACTGCCACTGAGTTCCAAATGAACTCACCAGATTATTTATGGTAACCGTCATCGGGGCTTTGCCAGGATCCTGAAGGTAGACAAGAGCCACCAGCAGGTCATTCCACACCCAGAGGAACTGAAAAATGGCAAGCGAAGCCAAAGCCGGTACTGACAGAGGCAATACCAACCGGAAGAAAACACGCAGGTTAGAGGCACCATCGAGGTAGGCTGACTCGAGCAGCTCTTTGGGCAGTTCCGCGAAGAAATTACGCAGCAAAAACACAGCGAAAGGCAATCCATAAGCGGTGTGTGCAAGCCAGATACCCTGGAAAGTACCCACCAGGTGTATGTCAGCGAGTAAACGCAGTACCGGTATCAAAGTCATCTGAATCGGAACTACCAAGAGAGCAACCACAAACATAAAGATGACATCACGTCCGCGGAATTTCATCCAGGCAAAGGCAAAGGCGGCGAAACCGGCCACCAGAATTGGAATAACCGTCCCGGGAATGGAAATAATGAGACTATTCAGAAAGCTCCGCCCCATCCCGTTCTGAGACAGGACAGAGCTGTAATTGTCCAGTGTGAATTTGAAAGGAGTCTGAAAAGCAGTCCACCATCCGGTGCTGGCGATCTCAGTCGAGGGGCGGAATGAGCTGACCAGAAGGCCAAAAGCCGGGGTCATCCAGAGCAGCGCGATACCGACTATGATGATATGGAGTGGAAAGCGCGAAACGAACCCGCGCAGCACTGCCATGAAACTCGATAAACCAGAGCTGACCCGCACCTCTCCTTTGCTCACCTGGCCTGCTCCTGTGATCGGAACCTTCGTATGTTGATCAGCATAACAGGGAGAATGACCAGGAGCAGTATGACCGCCAAGGCACCCGCCCGACCGAAATCACGGTAGTTAAACATTTCCTTGTACATTAAGGTGGCAACGACATCTGTATTATAGTTGCCGGCGGTCATGACCCAAACGATATCAAATTTCTTCAGTGCCTGTATTATCAACGTGGTAGCCACCACAGCAATAGTAGGGCTGAGTATTGGCAGAATGATGCGCCAGAATATCTGCCATTCGCCGGCCCCATCAACCCTAGCAGCTTCGATGACCTCCGTAGGTATCCCTTTGAGGCCAGCTGAGAGTATTACCATAGCGAAGCCAGTCCACATCCAGACCCCCACAGCCACGAGGGCAAAGTTGTTGGTATGTAGAGGTGTAGGCAGAACCTGTCCCGTATAAGGAATCTGCTGCTCTACCAGCCAAGCAATCGGAGGGAGACCCGCATTGGTGCCGGCAGCATTTACTAATCCAATCTGTGTGAACCCTTCCGGGCTGTACGCATAGACGAATTTCCAGATAACCGCCGCCGCCACAAACGAGATTGCCATAGGTATAAAAATAAATGCCTTGGCGGCGCTTTCGTAGCGGACACGCCCGGTAAGGACAGCTAGTAACACGCCGAGACCAACCGCGAGAAGAGTAAACAAAGACAACCAGAGCACGTTGTTCAGCAAGGCAGACCGGGTAGCACTGTTGGTGAATACATACGCGTAGTTCTTGAGGCCGATATAGGCCGTTGAATCAGAATTCATAAAGCTCAGGCGAAAGGTATCGACTACCGGATAAACCAGGAAGATGACAATGAATACTAAAGCTGGCAATAACCAAAACCAGTGTACATAATTTTTTAGACCAGTTCTCGCGACTCTCTGCCAGCCGGGTTGTCGCCACTTTGCCAGCATACGCTTCAAGGGGGGTCTCCTCAGGATCTCCAGAGATTATTTCGGGGGCAACCCTCTAGAGTTGCCCCCGAAATGCTTCTACCAACTACTTATAAGCCGTTTTAGCCACAGATTCAATGTTCGCTAATATACTATCGAGCTGTGATGGATTCTGCAGATAAGAAAGCACACCTGCCCACCAAGCGGTTTGCACCGCTGAGGGCATGCTGTCACCGGCGCCGAAGCGGAACAAAG
>JAUYDJ010000018.1 GCA_030690025.1 Chloroflexota bacterium
ACACGTGTATACTAAGCTAAAGAGTTTTTGCAGGGGTAAACAGGTGGATAAAGCTAAGTCGGCTAAGCCGAAAATCATCGCGGGCATACCCGCTTTCAACGAGGAGACTTACATCGGCACGGTGGTGCTGAAAACCCGCCAGTATGTGGACGAGGTCATCGTGGTGGACGACGGCAGCAGCGACCAGACGGCCACGGTGGCCTGGCTGGCTGGGGCAACAGTTGTACAGCACCCGCAAAACGCCGGCTACGGCGCCAGCATCAAGACGCTACTAGCGGAGGCTAAGAAAAGAGCACCGGACATCTTCGTCCTGCTCGATGGCGATTCCCAGCACAATCCCGATGACATTCCACACCTTATCGAGCCTATCGCCGAGGGCTACGACCTGGTCATCGGCTCAAGGCAGGCACAAAAAGCCAATATCCCCCGCTACCGGCGTCTCGGGCAGGGGGTAATTTCGCAGTTCTCCCACGTTCTCTCCGGGAAAAAGCTCACCGACTCCGAGTCCGGTTTCCGGGTCTTCTCCGGGAAAGCCGTGTCGGTGCTGGAGCCGAAAGAGAGCGGCATGGCGGTCTCGGCGGAGACAATTGCCCAGGCCGCTGAAAAGGGCCTCAAGATAACCGAAAGGCCAATTTCCATTAGATATACCGCCGACGGCTCCACCCTTAACCCGGTGGTGCATGGCTTTGGGGTGCTGGGACGCATCATTGCCATGATTTCCGAAAGAAAGCCGCTCTTTTTCTTCGGGGTGAGCGGCGCCTTTCTCATCGCGTTTGGTTTTTACGCCGGTGTCCGGGTGCTCCGGATAGCCTTCGGGGGTGGGGGCGTGGCCACCGGCACCGCCCTGGTATCCACCCTGTTCCTTATCATCGGCGTATTCAGCGTCTTCACCGGCATCATACTGAATGTAATCACCCGGCGGAAAAGCTAGATGAAGATTGCCGTAGTCCTGGGCACCCGGCCGGAGATAATCAAGATGGCGCCGGTCATCCGTGAGCTGGAGCAGCGCCACGCCGACTATTTTATCCTGCATACCGGCCAGCACTACTCTTATAATCTCGACCGGGTGTTTTTTGAGCAGCTAAAGCTGCCTAAAGCCAAGTATAACCTGGAGGTCGGCTCAAGCTCCCACGGCGAGCAGACCGCCAAAATACTGGTTGGCGTGGAGAGGCTGCTGCAGATTGAGCAGCCTGATGTTGTCCTGGTCGAGGGCGATACTAACTCGGTGCTGGGCGCTGCGCTGGCGGCGGCCAAGCTCCGCATCAAGGTGGGACATGTCGAGGCTGGCCTGCGCAGCTACGACCGCCGGATGCCCGAGGAGATTAACCGGGTGCTCGCCGACCACTGCGCCGATTACCTCTTTGCCCCCACGCCCAAGGCTAGAACAATCCTGCTCGGCGAGGGGCTCGCTGAAGATAAGGTCTTTATGACCGGCAATACCATTGTCGATGCCGTCAATCAAAACCTGAAACTGGCGCAGACAAAGGAAAATACGCTTAAATCGCTTAATCTCAAGCCCAAAGAATACTTTGTCGTCACCCTTCACAGGCAGGAGAATGTGGACAGCCGGGACAGGTTTACCTCTATCCTGGACGGCCTGGATAAAGTGGCGGCTGATTTTGGCCTACCGGTAGTCTACCCGGTGCACCCTCACTCGCGCCGGCGCATGGAAGAGTTCCATCTCAAACCGCAAAACATTACCCTTATTGAGCCAGCCGACTATCTGGGCTTTTTACAGATGGAAAGGCACGCCCGGCTGCTGCTGACCGATTCCGGCGGCGTGCAGGAAGAGGCCTGTATACTGGGCGTGCCCTGCGTTACCCTGCGCGACAACACCGAGCGGCCGGAGACCATTGAGGTCGGGGCCAACATGCTGGCCGGCGCCTCCTCCGACCGCATATTGGAATGCACGAAAATGATGTTGGGACACACTAACCGCTGGACAAACCCTTTCGGCGACGGCAAGGCCGGGAGCCGAATCGTGGACATACTGGAGGCAAACTAATGAAGGTGCTGGTCACCGGCGGGCTGGGGGCGGTGGGCAAGCCTCTGTCTAAAGAGCTTATGCGGCAGGGGCACCAGGTCTGGATTTCCGATAGGACACACTCCCCGGAAGCAAATTACCTCAGATGCGATATCGGCGAGTTCCACCAGGTGGAGCGCCTGCTCTCTGCGGAGAAGTTCGACTATGTCTATCACCTGGCCGCCGAGTTTGGTCGTCGTAACGGCGAGGACTTCTATGAAACCCTGTGGAAAACGAACGCCATCGGCACCAAGAACATGCTCCGCATGCAGGAGCGGCTCAAGTTCCGTATGGTATTCACCTCCAGCTCGGAGGTCTACGGCGATTACACCGGGGTGATGAGCGAAGACGTGATGGCTAAGGTAGCCATCCGGCAGCTAAACGACTACGCTATGACCAAGTGGGTCAACGAGATGCAGATTCTGAACTCCGCCGACCAGTTCGGCACCGAGACGGTGCGGGGCCGGCTGTTTAATACCTACGGCCCCGGCGAGTACTACTCGGAGTACCGCAGCGCCATCTGCGTATTTATCTACCGCGCCCTGCATAATTTGCCTTACACTGTCTATACCAAACATAAGCGCACCTCCTCGTATATTGACGACACGGTCCGGACGCTGGCCGGTATCGCCGGGAAATTCAAGGCTGGCGAGATATATAACATTGCCGGCACTGACCTGCACGATATGAAGCGTGCCTCGGATATTATCCTGGCTTACCTGGGCAAGGACGACAGTCTGGTCGAGTACCGGGATGTGCAGGAGGCTACCACTCTGGAGAAGAAGGTGGACATAACTAAGGTTGTCCGTGACCTGGGGCATAAGAGCACGGTGGCGCTGGAAGACGGGATTCACCGCACTATCGACTGGCAGAAAGAGGTCTATGGTGTCTAAAAAGATTGTAGTAATCGGGACCGGATATGTCGGCTTACCCCTGGCCATTATGCTCGCCCGCTCCGGCTATGAAGTCGTCGGGGTGGACATCCAGGAAAACATCGTCAAGGCCATCAATGAGGGCGTTTTGCACCTCGCCGAAGACAAGATGAAGCAAATCTTCCAGGAGCCTGAGGTCAGGAAGAACCTGCGTGCCCAGAAGACCCCTTGTGAGGCTGATGTCTTTATTATCTCGGTGCCCACGCCTCTCGAGGAGACGAAGCGTGTAGCCGACCTCACCCAGGTTATTGCCGGCATGGAGTCGATTCTGCCCTTCCTGCGTAAGGGTAACCTGGTCATCGTGGAAAGCACCGTGCCGCCGCTCACCTGTCGGCATTTGGTCGCGCCGATGATTGCCAAGACTGGCCTGGAGGTGGGCAAGGACATCTACCTCTGCCACTGCCCGGAAAGGATTCTGCCCGGCGAGGTATTCCACGAGATTGTGCACAATGACCGCATCATCGGCGGACTGGACGGTAAAGCCGCTGAGATGGCCCGGGAAATCTACGGCTCCTTCGTCAAGGGCAAGCTCTACCTGACCGACGATGTTACCGCTGAGCTGGCCAAGCTCATGGAGAATACCTACCGCGACGTGAATATTGCCTTGGCCAATGAGTTTGCCGCCGTGGCGGAAGGCCTGGGCGTGGATATTCTCAAGGCCATCGAACTGGCCAACAAGCACCCCCGGGTGAAGATATTGAAGCCGGGTATCGGCACCGGCGGTCACTGCATCCCGGTCGACTCCTGGTTCATCAAGGAGGTCGACCCGGTCAACTCGCGGGTCATTTACATGGCCCGCATGGTTAATGACGAGGTGCCCGGCAGGATTGCCGGTAAAATCCGGCGGGCTGTCAAGGATATTAAGAGTCCGAAAATAGTCACCCTGGGCGCGACCTATAAGCCGGATACCTACGATACCCGGAGCAGCCCGGCGCTTAAGATAATCGACCTGCTGCGGCAGGACGGCTATGACGTCAAAGCCTACGACCCGGTGGTCGATGGCTATCAATATACGTCCATTGAGGAAGCGGCTAAAGGCGCCGACTGCCTGGTGCTGCTGGTGGAGCACCAGGTTGTTAAAGAAGAGTTCGCCCGCCGCGAAAACGAGATAAAGAAAGCCATGCGTCATCCCCTGGTATTGAGGTTCTACCCTGAGCCGTAGTCGTGTTTAAGATAGCTTTAGTTAACCCTCCGCAGTTCAGCCGGTACTCGCAACCCCCCATGGGCCTCGCTACCATCGCTGCTGTCCTGGAAAAGCAGGGCCAGGCGGTGGTTGTGGTGGATGCCAACGCCTTGAAGCTTAGGCCGGAGGATATCGCCGCGCATGTCGGCGATGCTGAGGTGGTCGGGCTGACCGCAGTCACCCCTACCATCAATACCGCCATTGCCATTGCCCGCCATTTGAAGAAGGCCAATCCCAATCTGACGGTAGTCCTGGGCGGCGCTCATGCCACGCTGCTGCCGGAGGAGACACTGGCCAGTGCCCCCGAAATTGACATAATAATCAGAGGCGAGGGTGAGCAGACCATCGTTGAGTTGCTCCAGGCTTTAGAGAATAAAAGGCCGTTGCATGATGTCCCGGGCATAAGCTATCGGCGGGACGGTAAGGTACTGAGTAATACCCTCAGGTCGGACTACACCGATTTGGACACGCTGCCTTTCCTGGCCTACCACCTGCTGCCCTGGCAAAAGTACCGCCCGCACCCGCCACACGGCCGGGCACTGCCCTTTGCCGCCATCATCACCAGCCGCGGCTGTCCTTACCGGTGCAGCTACTGCTCCAAGCCGGTCTTCGGCACGAAGTTCCGGGCGCAGAGTGCGGCGCGGGTGATTGCGGAGATTGCCTACTATCAACATAGGTTTGGGGTTAAAGAGCTGGCCGTTTACGATGATGTCTTCACCCTGGACCGGAAACGGGCCTATGACATCGCCGAGGGGATGATTAAAAAGGGGATTAAGATTGACTGGACGTGCGAGACGCGGGTCAACTTGGTGGACAGAGACCTGCTGAAAATGATGAAGCGGGCTGGCTGTTACGCCGTGGCCTATGGTATTGAGTCGGGGTCGCCGGAGATACTGGACACCCTCAATAAGGGTATCACCCTGGCCCAGGTCGAGGAAGCCGTCCGCCTCACCCGTGAGGCCGGTTTACAGACCATAGGCTACTTTATGATTGGCTCGCCGGGAGAAAGCCGGGAGACTATTGTCCAGACCGTGGCACTGGCTAAGAAGCTGCGGCTGGATTTTGCCCAGTTTGCCGTCACCACCCCCTTTCCCGGTACTGAGCTTTATGATTTATACCTGAAGGACAAAGGAGAGGCCGTCCCCTGGGAAAACTTCACCTACGGCAGCACCGGCAATAAGATAGTCCCCGTCTTTGAGAGTGACAAGCTCAGCCGGGCCGACCTGCAATACTGGTCGAGGCGGGCTTACCGGGAGTTTTACCTGCGC
>JAUYDJ010000109.1 GCA_030690025.1 Chloroflexota bacterium
GTGCTGGAAATGCCACGAGCTTTTCACCATAAAGGTCAAGGCCGGGCAGATGGTAGCCTGGGAGCCGCTGTCTACCGAACAGCTGCGCAAGCAGCAGGAGCTTGAGGAGCTAAAGACCAAGTTCAAAGAGCGGCATTTACATAATAACTAGCCTGCTGGGGTCAGGCATTCTGGTCGAGGGCGAGCCTTAGCTCCCGGGCAAAATCCGCTACGGCGGCCATTGACGGGTCGGTCTCCATGAGCTGGATAAGCCGGCTGCCCACAATCACTCCATCGGCCACCCGCGCCACCTGGCGGGCCTGCTCCGCGGTGGATATACCGAAGCCGACGCAGAGGGGCTGGGTGGCTACCTTTCTCACCCTGGTGACAAATGAGTCGAGGTTGGCCGGCAGCTTGTGCCTGGCCCCGGTTACCCCGGTGACTGACACCAGGTAAATGAATCCCCGCGACCTCTCCGCTACCAGCCGGATACGCTCCTCGGGACTGGTGGGTGCCAGCAGGTAGACCAGGTCGATGGCTTTGCGCCGGGTGATAGCTTCCAGCTCAGCCCCTTCTTCCGGCGGCAGGTCGGGGATGATGAGACCGTCCACGCCGGCGCTGGCGCAGGCCCCGCAAAACTTCTCCAGGCCGTAGCTGAATACCGGGTTGAAGTAGGTCATGAACACCAGGGGTACGCTCTTGCTCAACTTCCGGGCGACCTCCAGGCAAAGCTGGGGAGTGACGCCGTTCTGCAAAGCGCCGAAGCTCGCCTTCTGTATGGTGACGCCGTCGGCGAGCGGGTCGGAGAAGGGGATGCCCAGCTCGACGATATCGCAGCCGCTCTGGGCCAGCAGCGGGACAACCTTGAGGGTGGCTTCAATACTGGGGTAGCCGGTCATGACATAGGCAATGAGGGCAATGTGCCCCGGCCGGTTGAAGGCAGATACCAGGCGGCTCACGGTTTTACCCCCAGGGCGTTGACCACCGTATCCATGTCCTTGTCGCCGCGCCCGGAGAGGTTGACCAGGATGATTTGCTCATTGTTCAAGGTGGCGGCCATCTTGGTGGCATAGAATATGGCATGGGCCGGTTCCAGGGCCGGAATGATGCCCTCGGTCTTGCTGAGCAGCTTAAAGCCCTCCAGGGCCTCCTCATCGGTGGCCGAGACGTAGGTGGCGCGGCCGGTGTCCTTCAGGTAGCTGTGCTCCGGCCCGACGCCGGGATAGTCCAGACCGGCGGAGATGCTGTGCGTCTCCTGAATCTGGCCGTTCTTGTCCTGGAGCACATAAGAGCGGGCGCCGTGCAGCACTCCCACCCTTCCCGCCAGGAGGGTAGCGGCGTGCTTCCCGGACTCAAGTCCCTTGCCGCCGGCCTCCACCCCGATGAGCTTGACCTCGCGGTCATTGAGAAAGGGGTAGAAGATGCCTATAGAGTTGCTGCCGCCGCCCACGCAGGCGATGATGTAGTCGGGCAGGCGGCCTGCTTTGTCCAGGAGCTGCTGCCGGGCCTCTTTGCCGATTACCGACTGAAAGTCACGCACCATCATGGGGTAGGGGTAAGGCCCTACCACCGAACCGAGTAGGTAGTAGCTTTCCCGCGGGTTGGTCACCCAGTCACGCATCGCCTCGTTGATGGCGTCTTTAAGTGTGCGGCTGCCGGAAGCGACCGGCCTAACCTCGGCGGCCATCAGCTTCATGCGGAAGACGTTGAGTGACTGGCGGCGTATATCCTCCTCGCCCATGTAGATGACACATTGTATTCCCAGCTTGGCGCAGACCGCCGCCGTAGCCACACCGTGCTGGCCGGCCCCGGTCTCGGCGATGATGCGGCGCTTGCCCATGCGGCGGGCCAACAGCCCCTGTCCGAGGGCGTTGTTAATCTTGTGCGCCCCGGTATGGGCCAAGTCTTCCCGCTTGAGGAAAATCCTGGCGCCGCCGGCGTGTTTGCTCAGGCCCTCGGCGTAGTAGAGCGGCGTCGGTCTGCCTGAGTAGTCGCGGGAGAGCGCGTCGAACTCCGCCCAGAAGCTGGCGTCGGCTTTTGCCTCCTTGTAGGCCACGGTCAACTCATCCAGCACCGGCACCAGCGTCTCCGGGACGAACCGCCCGCCGTACTCCCCAAAGTAACCCTTACTATCCGGCAGCAATTCTATCTCCTCCTGAATGAAAAACCTCTCGCTTCAGGGGCGAGAGGTGTTCCAGCCTTTTGATTTTAGAGGGCAGGCTAAAGTTTTGTCAAGTTGTTAACCGCTCTGGTTTTTCTCGGTTGTTCTTTGATGCCCCGATTCATTTCATGAGTTTTGGCTGACCTGCCCCCAATAGCTGTACCACTTACAGAGTTAGTGTCGCGATCATTTTAGCTTCAGGCGCCGGCGGCTTGTAACCCTTGGCGCTGTGCGGCCTGACCTGATTGTATTCCTTTCTCCACTCCGCAATCAATACCTTGGCCTCGGTTAATGTGGTGAAAATCTCCCGGTTGAGTAGCTCGTCCCTCAGTTTGCCGTCGAAAGACTCGATATAGCCATTCTCCCAGGGGCTGCCCGGTTCGATGAAGAGGTTTTTTACATTCATTTCAGCCAGCCAGGAGCGTACTGCCTTTGCGGTGAACTCGGGTCCGTTGTCGGAGCGGATATGTTCCGGCACTCCCCGTAAGAGGAA
>JAUYDJ010000176.1 GCA_030690025.1 Chloroflexota bacterium
GTCACTGCGAGCCCCGATAGAATCGGGGCGAAGCAGTCTCATCGTTTTCTATAACTATAAGAGATTGCTTCGTCATCCCGACTTCATCGTCCCGATTTCATCGGGACTCGCAATGACGATTTGGTTCAACTAAACCTGAAGTGAGAAATGAGCGAGGTAAGAGAATATGGCAACCGGAGCGGAGCAGGCAAAACACAGCATAGTCGGTACCAGCCCCGTCAGGCTGGATGCCCTGGAGAAAGTGACCGGGGAAGCGCAGTTCTGCACTGATGTCAAGCTACCGGGCATGCTCTACGCTAAAGTGCTGCGGAGTCCGCTGCCCCATGCCCGGATTGTCAGCCTGGATACCTCGAAGGCGGAGGCACTGCCCGGGGTCAGGGTGGTGGCCAACGGTAAGGACGCCCCGGATAAGCGTTACGGTGGTTACCTGCATGACCAGCATGCCCTGTGCAAGAACGTGGTGCGTCATGTTGGCGATGGCGTAGCGGCGGTAGCCGCGGACACCCTGGAAATTGCCGAGCGGGCCATTGAGCTCATTGACGTGAAGTATGAAGAGCTGCCGGCGGTATTTGACGTTGCGCAGTCGTGGAGCACCAGTCCGCCGGCGGTGGTGCACCCCGACCTTTTCAAGTATGAGAAATTTGTCGCCCAGGGCCTTTACATAAAGCAAGACCGCGACCGGCCTAATGTGGCGCATCACCAGCAGGTCCGGCATGGCGACGTGGAGCAGGGCTTCCGGGAAGCCGATATTATCCTGGAAGACAAGTTCAGCATCCCCCGCATCCAGCACGTCCCCTTTGAGCCCCACATCTGCATTATTAAGGCCGAGCGCAACGGTAATCTGACCATCTGGAGCGGGCGGCAGAGCATCTACCGCGTCAAGGGGCACTTCTGTTCAGCGTTTAACCTGCCGCCGTCCAAGGTGAGGGTGATTTCCTCCTATTACATTGGCGGGGGGTTCGGCAACAAGGCCATGCTGCGCGCCGAGCCCATCATAGCCCTCCTGGCCATGAAGGCGGTGGGCCGGCCGATAAGGTATGTGTTCACCCGCGAGGAGATGTATACCGCCGGCGGCACCCGGATTGCCATGGAGGTAATGGTCAAGGACGGCGTCAAGAAAGACGGTGAGATTGTGGCCCGTGAAGTGCGGGTGCTGTTGAATATCGGGGCTTACGCTGATTCCGGCGTGATGGTCTGCCGGAATTGCACCTTTGGCTGTATCGGGACATACCGCATACCCAATCTGAAAATCGACTCCTATGCCGTCTATACCAACGAGCCGCTGACCACGCCCTTCCGCGGCTTCGGCGCCTCTCAGCCCATCTTCGCCATCGAGTCCCACATGGACATGCTCGCCGAGAAGTTGGGGCTGGACCCGGTGGAAGTGAGGCGGAAAAACGTCCTGCGCGAGGGTGATGTCAACGGCAGCGGCGAAATTACCCACAGCGCGGGCATAAAAGAATGCCTGGACAAGGTGGCGGAAGGATTGGAATGGGGTAAGAAGTCAACACCTCCGCCCGGCCCGTGGCGGGTGGGTAAGGGGCTGGCATTGGGCAACAAGTACAGCACCGCCCCGAGCAGCGCCATGGCCACGGTGCGGATGCTGGAAGACGGCGTGGTTGTCATCAAGCACAGTGCCGACGAAATGGGGCAGGGGGTCAATACGGCCATGGCCCAGATTGCCGCCGAGGAGCTCGGGGTAAGCTGGGACAAGGTGCGGGTGGAGTGGGGCGATACCAACAGCACCCCCTATTTCCCGCAGGGTTCCACCTCCCAGCGGACCGTCTACTACCTGGGCAACGCCGTCTACCTGGCTTGCCAGGATGCCAAACGTCAGCTCTTCGAGCTGGCCGCCCCGATGCTCAAGGCATCTCAGGATGACCTTCTCCTTAAGGAAGGCCGTATCGTGGTGAAGTCGGCGCCGGCGCGCTCAATCCGGGTGACCGATATTTTTACGGCGGACCGCCCCATTGGGCCGGGGCAGTTCGGCGAGTATGTGGAGAAGTACGGTGAGATACTGGGGCGCGGCATGTTTGTCCAGCGCTATGCCCCGGAAAACCCGGAGACCGGGCAGATTGACCCGGAGCTGGCAAAGAAGGGCATGAGGCTGGTGGCCTCCTACGGCCATGCCTGCCAGGGCGCTGAGGTGGCGGTGAACACCGAGACCGGCGAGGTCAAGCTCTTAAGGCTGGCCGCCGCTTCCGACATGGGCTTTCCCATCAGCCCCAAGATGTGCGAGCAGCAGATGGAGGGCGGCCTGGTCATGGGCATCGGCAGCGCCCTGTGGGAAGAGGTCAAAATGGAGGCGGGAAAGGTACTGAATCCGAACTTGCGGGACTACAAGATACCCGACGCGGTCAACTTACCCGGCAACGACCGGTTCAAGTCTTTCCTGGCGCCATCGCCGCACAAGGATGGCCCCTACGGCGCTAAGGGCTGCGGCGAAGTGCAGATGACCCCGTCGGCGGCGGTGATAGCCAATGCCGTCTATAATGCCGTCGGAGTCCGCATCAAGAGCCTGCCGCTGACCCGCGAGAAAGTGCTAAAAGCGCTTAAAGAGCAGGGTTGATTCCGTCAGAGCCAAAAGAGACGGGGAAAATATTCAGAGAGGGGGTGAAGCCCCCTCTCTTTGTTTCAACTCAGTCTGCTTTCTTCTCCTGGTTGCACAAGTCGAGGGCAACCATGGCGTAGACTTTAGCTCCCCGGTACAGGTCGTCCACGGTGATGCACAGGGCACCGTATGACCCGGCGCCGGCGGCCGGCCCGTAGGTGGCTGAGGGTATGCCGACCTCATTGTAGACATTGGTGTCCCGCCACATGCTGCATTCCGGCCCGACGACGGCCTTGGGCTTCTCGCCAAAGGTAGTAAGATGGGCCCGCCCGATGGCGTCAGCCAGACGGTCGATATTCTGCGCCTCATAGCCGCGCCGGAAGACAAAAAGCTCCACTTTGCCGGCTATCTTCAGTGAAGACATCACGTCTTCCAGCTCCGCTCTTAGCGCCAGCGCATCCTGGTTGGGCGTGATGCGACAATCGACATAGATGGAGCATAGTTCCGGGGTAGTGGTGGGACGGTAGGGTGCGCCTCCCCTCACCGCGCCCACGCTCACCTTGGGAATGAGCGTGCCGCCGGGACAGACGTAGGTGTGCTTCTTTTCGTAATCGAGTGCCCAGTCCTCCAGGCGCTGAACCAGCCGTGTCATCTGGAAAATGGCGTTGGGGTTCTTTTCGGGTTCATAGGGGCGGCTGATATACGGGGTATACATGCTGCGCCCGCCGAAGACCGTAATCTTAAAGAAAGCCTTGCCGGCTTCAATCCAGGCCAGGTGGAAATTGGTCGCCTCGGCGACGAGGGCGTAATCGGCGATGCCGCCATGGCTGACCACAAACCGCGTGCCGACCTCCTTGCTCAGGTAGGACGGGGGCACAAACTCGTCGACCGGCTCGTAGCCAATCTCGCCGGACACGGCGGTGAGAACGAGGTCGCCGCGCAGGGTGATGCCGGCCTTCTTTATCGCTTTGGCGGCGCACAGGAAGCAGGCCAGGGGCCCTTTGTCATTCACCACGCCCATTCCGTACAGCGCCTCACCCTCCCGCCAGGCCTTACGCAGGATGGGTTTCATGGGGTCGCGGAAGAACTCCGGTGTGGCCGGGGCCACATCCATGTGGCTGTTAAACGCCAGGCTATAGCCGCCGCCGCTGCCCGGTAATATTCCTACTACGTTGGGCCGTTCCGGTACCAGAGCTAATACTCTGGTCTCAAACCCTTCCCGTTGCAGCCAGGTCTGCACAAATTCGGCCACCGGCTTTTCCTGGCCCGGCGGGCTGTAGATGTCACCCAGCGAGATGGCCAGGTTAGCCAGCTCCTCCTTATCGATTTGCTCCAGGACGCGCTCGATATCAGTCGGCATACTCTCCCTCCATTAAAATTTAGCTAAATCTGGTTTCATATTATAGCAGATGCCTGGAATTTTGTTTGTCCGGCACGGTGCGGTCAGACATGGTTTGACGGCGACACCGGGACGGAATAGAATTGACTTACGTTTCGTGGGTTTGGCTTTCGGCAATATTGATGAGGAGGTCAAAATATGGATCTGAAGTTAGCCGGGAAAGTAGCCATTGTCACCGGGGGCGGGCAGGGTATGGGCAAGGCTTATTGCCTGGGCTTTGCCGAAGAGGGGGCTTATGTGGTCGTGGCCGATATCAACGCCGAAACAGCGCAGCAGACCGCCGCAGAAATCCGCGCTAAAGGCGGTAAGTCACTGCCCATCAAGGTGGACATATCAAAATGGGGGGATGTCAGTAACATGTTCAACAAGGCCCTCAGCGAGTTCGGCCATATCGACATCCTGGTCAATAACGCCGGCGTGCGCGGCATGGCCAAAATCGAGGACTTCCCCGAAGAACTTCTGGAGAGAGATATCAATGTCAACCTTAAGGGTGCTTTCTACTGCACTAAGGCAGTGGCCCGCCATATGAAAGAGCGCCGCTACGGCAAGATTATCTACCAGTCTTCCAGCACGGCGGTGCGCGGCCATGAAGCCGGTGGGTCGGCCTACGCCGCCGCCAAGGCGGGCATGCTGGGTTTGATGAGGAGCATGGCCAAGGAGCTAGGGTCCTTCAATATTAACGTCAATGCGGTTGTTCCGAGCGTGTTTAACACGCCGCTCATCGCCAATCTTCCCGAGGAAAGGAAGGAAATCAACCGGAAACAGTCTGTCTTTGGCCGCCTGGGTGAACCCGAGGACATGGTCGGCATTGTGCTGTTGCTCGCCTCCGACCGCGCCAGCTACATAACGGGACAGAGCATACTGGTGGATGGCGGGCAGCGTCCCACGTAGTTCTTTCCAATACCTGGACAGAACTGATATAGCTTACTAAAAGTAGGGGGTCACTCGTCAGAGTGACCCCCGTTTGATTTTCGGACTGGATTTACCCGGCTTTTAATACTGGCGGCGCCGGACTACCAGGATAATTATCAGGGCAATTACTACCACCGCAATAGCACCCAGGATGAGCGGCCACCAGTTGGTTGGCACCGGGGTCGGCGGTGCGGGCGGTGCCGGTGGTTGCGGCGGTGGCGTGGGTGTTGGTGTGGGCGCCGGTGTCGGCGCAGGTGCCGGGGCTGGCGCTGGTGCCGGTGCCTTGACCGTAAACTGACCGGACAGCGCGTCAATGGTCACGGCGTAGGTCCCGGCGGTATCTTTGCTCGTGGTAAAGGATACCAGTTGGCTGGCGCCTCCGGCCAATGTCACATCCTTGGTCGTTACCACCACATTGTCCACCTTGAGCGTCACCTTATATGTCCCGGTGAGGTCGCCGGTATTGGCTACCGTCACGCTGATGGTTACCGCCTTGCCCGTATCCACCTGAGCCGGCGCGATGGTCAGGCCGCTGGTGGTAAAGGCAGCCGGTCGGGTGTAAGCGACCACGTTAAAGACGGTGAAGTGGCTTACCTTAGCGGTAATCTTATGGGTTACCGGGTCAACCGTGGAAACCAGGTTAACCCACTTGCCGCTGGTTGAATCGTAGAAGGCAATAGTCAGGTTCTTCTCGGAGACACCGGCCGGTATAAGCGCCGGGTCATAGGTAAAGGTTAG
>JAUYDJ010000221.1 GCA_030690025.1 Chloroflexota bacterium
TGATTCTATCCATTGGCGGCGTCGGCACTATCCTGCGGGCGGCCCTGGCCGTGGTCCCGGCTACCGTACCGATTACCGGCATAAACCTGGGCAAACTTGGTTTCATGACCGAGCTTTCAGCCGATGAGGCAAAGACGACCCTGCTTGACCTGCTGGAGGGACGGGGACGGCTTGATGAGCGGGCCATGCTCGAAGTTGAGCTTCAAGAAGCCGGACGGTCGCCGCGGACTTTTAATGCCCTGAATGACGTGGTGGTAGCGCGGGGGGCAATCGCCCGGGTCATCTACGTCGAAGCCACCGTTGACGGGCAGTCGCTGACCACCTATAAGTCGGACGGGGTGATTGTGGCTACGGCCACCGGCAGCACCGGCTACTCGCTGTCGGCGGGTGGCCCGATTTTGCACCCGCAGGCCAGGGAGTTTGTGCTGCTGCCGATACTGCCTCACCTGAGCTTCGCTCATGCCATCGTATTACCGTCAAGCGCGGTGGTCAAGCTACATCTCAGCACCACTCATGAGGCTACCCTGAATGTTGACGGTCACATCAATCTATCGATTCTGAGCGGGGCGACGATTACCGTTAAGCACAGCCCGCATACCGTGCGATTTTTACGGATTCACCCGGAGGCTTTCTATAGCTCTCTGGAGCAGAGATTGAAAGGAAAACAGTAGTGGTTGAAAAGGCCAGAATCAATGACGTCCCCCAGATTCATCAGCTGGTCAATAGCTTCGCCGAGCGCGGCGAGATGCTTGCCCGGTCGCTGAGCGAGATTTACGAGTCCTTGCGCGACTATTTTGTGGCGCGCGACGGCGAGCGGGTCATCGCCTGCGCGGCCCTGCATGTTGCCTGGGCCGACCTCGCCGAAATCAAGTCGGTGGCCGTCGCCGAGGAGTTCCACAAGCAGGGCATCGGCGCCCAGCTGGTTGCCGCCTGTATCAAGGAAGCCAGGGAGCTCGGTATTCCCACCGTTTTTTGCCTAACCTACCAGCCCGGCTTCTTTGAGAAGTTCGGCTTCCACCGGGTGGACAAGATGGAGCTGCCGCGCAAGGTGTGGACGGAGTGCTACCGCTGTCCTAAATTTCCTGATTGCGACGAGGTAGCCCTGGTGCGTCACCTGGAGAAGGAGGCCTGACCTGGAAGAGACCGTATCCACTAAGCTAATCTACGATGGTGTGGTGGTGAAGCTCAGGATTGACACCGTACGCACGCCTGATGGCGGGGAGACCACCCGCGAGATTGTGGTGCACAGCGATTGCGTCGCTATCGTCGCGGTGGACGCTGAGGATAATGTCCTGCTGGTCAAGCAGTTCCGTAAGGCGGTAGAGAAAGAGCTGCTGGAGATTCCCGCCGGCGGCATCGAACCCGGTGAAGACGCCCCGGCCGCCGTGCGGCGCGAGCTGCAGGAGGAAGCCGGCTACCTGCCGAAAAAGCTGGAGAGGCTGGGTGGTTTCTACTCATCACCGGGCTTCTGCACGGAGTATTTGCACCTCTACCTGGCCAGCGACCTTGTGCCAAGCCGGTTGAACGCTGAAGATACCGAAGAAATAAGGCTGGTGCGGGTGCCCGTCAGCAAGATTCACGGGCTGATTACCTCGGGGCGTATCTGCGATGCCAAGAGCATTGCCGGGCTGTTCACCTTTCTGGACTACCGGCAGCGGCGCGCTTAGCCCAATCCGTGCGATAGCTTTCGCCCGCCGATAAGGTGCAGGTGGAGGTGGGGCACCAGCTGCCCGCCATCGACACCGGAGTTGACCACCAATCGGTAGCCTTTCTCAGCCACACCCTCCTGCCGGGCCAGCCGGTTGGCTACACTTACCATGTGTGCCATCAATGGCGATTCATCATCGTTAAATTCGGCAAGGGAAGGGATATGTTTCCGGGGCACGATGAGTATATGGGTGGGCGCTACCGGGTGGTTATCGCGGAAGGCGACTATCTCGCTATCCTGGTGGACGAATTCTCCGGGAATCTTGCCGGCGATAATCTTACAGAAAATACAGTCCATTGCTAGCCCCCTTCCCGGCGGTATCTGGCTTTTCCCTGCTCGAACAGGTCGCCGCCATACATGTCATCGGCCACAATGGCGGGAAAATCCGCCACGGTCAGTTTCAGGATGGCCTCCGCTCCCAGCTCTTCATAGGCGATGACCTCGGTCTGTTTGATGGACCTGGCCAGCAGGGCGGCGGCGCCGCCGGTAGTGGCGAAATAGACGGCCTTATATTTCTGGATGGCCTCCCTGACTGCCGGCGAGCGGCCCCCTTTACCAATCATGGCGCGGAGGCCGGCGGCGAGCAGGCGCGGAGTGTAGGCATCCATGCGGCTGCTGGTAGTTGGCCCCGCTGAACCGATAATCTGCCCGGGACGGGCGGGGGACGGCCCCATGTAATAGATGGTCTGCCCCTTGAGGTCGAAGGGGAGCGGCTCGCCCTTTTCTATGGCCTGGGCAAGGCGCTTATGGGCGGCATCGCGGGCCACGTAGATAACCCCGGAGATGAGCACCTCGGTGCCCGTCTTCAGTCTGGCCACTACCTCAGCCGGAATTGGCGATGTGATACTTTCTATCTGGCCCATGGTTTCCTCGACAATAAAGACATTATA
>JAUYDJ010000241.1 GCA_030690025.1 Chloroflexota bacterium
TGGTTGACAAGGTTAGATATAAGGTCTAAATTGTGATTAAGTTTAATTCATGAGCCAAATTTAAGAGGTTGATATTTATGTATATCGCGGAGCTTAGTGGCAAATTGTCGACCAAGGTAGAAGGAAGAGAGGACATATTAACCTCTAACGTTTTTTCTTTTTTCAAATATACCGAGCGGAAAGTTTTTTTAAAGTCCTTCTTAAACAAACTATTGAATCTGCAAGTTGATGATAATGATGTTGATTGTGCCGAGTTCAGTTTTTGGCCGAAGTTTGATGATAATACTGAACCGGATTTGATATTAGTGGTAGGGAAATACTATCTACTTTTCGAAGCTAAATTCCAATTCTATATAGAATCGTCATTGCGAGGAATCCGGGATGACGAAGCAATCTCAGGGATACATCATAGAGATTGCTTCGCCCCGATTTTATCGGGACTCGCAATGACAATCGGATTTCAACCAGAACGGGACGATGCGTACTACCCGTACCGCAGCACCGCCGCCAGCGACCCCTTATCCGGCATGTCTTCCGGTTTTACCGCGTAGACCGTGCCGCGGTGGACAAGGGTGTAGGCCGCCGCTATGTCCAGCAGGTCGTCATCGCCGGGCTGGGGTTTATCATGCAGCTCGAGGCCGTTTGCGCCCGGGGTGAAAGTCCCCCATATTTGTTTATTCAGGGCGGCAAAGAGCAACTCCACCTTCCCCTGGTATGATTTCGGGACAATTTCCTTGACATCGGTGGTGGTATGCCCGGTGCCCACAAAGCGATGGTAATCGGCGACGGCTTTGGCCTGCGCCCGGGCAAAGTAGGGCTGCACCAGCGTCCAGGCGCGCTTGCGCAGCTCATCCGGGCTCAGCTCTTCGGGGTTACCGGTAAGTCCTTCCTCAAACAGGTGCTGGTAGCTATTTGCCTCACGGTAGATAGCGTGGAGATAGTCCACCGCTGCCAGCACCAGTGGTGCATTTTCGTCATTTAGCACCTCCTGGCGCAGGCCGCGGTCAATCTGCTGGAAGTAGCGCAGGATGCCGCTCTTCATTATGTCTCCGGGACCCTCGCCATGAAATACCAGTCCCTCCTTACCCACCCCCGGGGCGCCGGCATGGTAGCGGAACTGCCTGCCCTCTCCCTCCTCGAATTTGAGGGCTTCGGCCAGGCTCTTGGGGACTGCCGCTGGCAGGTCCAACTCACGCGAGCCATCACGGGTACACTGCAGCAGCCTGACCTGGTTCTGGCTGAGCGCCAGCACATAATATCTGCCATCACCGCTGAACACGGCGAGCAGGGGCTTAATGTAGAACTGTTGACTGGCCACCGCCAGCTCGGCAAAACTGAATGGCATGCGGTAATAGCGGAACGTGTCTGAAGAGACGAAGATGGCCAGGCCGTCGCTCTGGCGCTGCCAGAAAAAGACGTCCTTCAGTAGTCCCTGGACGGGCGACAGGAACTTTATCGCTTCGGGACGGCGCAGGCCCAGTCCCACCAGGGCTTCTTCAGCCTGGCGCAGCAGGTTCTTCAGCCGTATCATGTCCTGCTTGGTGTCCGGGCCGGTCTTGTGCGTGGGCAGGTAGATGGAGACGGATGTCCCGGCGGGCCGGTCAATGAGCGCCTTCAATTCACTTCTGAGCATTATTTTCATCGTGTTACTCCCGTTCTAATACTTACTGGCCGGACACATTTAGCCTGGCCTTATTATTATCTGTTTCTGGCTCGGATTAGTCCATTGTAGTTGATTCCATTCTCTTCTTATCTTTGACCCTATCCCCTTCCCCTGAATGTAGGGGAAGGGGAGGTAGTGTTAAGAAGGGGACTTCGTCCCCTTCTTTTTATTTACTTCCCCCTCGCCTGTAAGGAGAGGGGGACAAAGGGGGTGAGGTCTGCCGTAAAGATATTTAGCTGTGATTTGACATCGCTATCATGAACCATTGTCTAACTCTGGGGCTGGCCGAGGTGATTGGTAAACCAACCGGCGGCCAGCCGGGCTACTTCCTCCAGCGCACCCGGCTCCTCGAAAAGGTGCGTAGCGCCGGGGACGGTGGCCAGCTTCTTTTGCGCCTGTAGCCTGGCCAGGGCTTCCCGGTTTATCTCAACCACGGTCAGGTCATTACCGCCGACGATGAGCAGAGTGGGCGCTTTGACACGGGGTAGGGCGGCGCCAGCCAGGTCGGGACGGCCCCCGCGTGAGACAACCGCCCCGATGACACCGGGGCGCTCGGCGGCGGCCACCAGGGCGGCTGCCGCGCCGGTGCTCGCTCCGAAATAGCCCACCCTGAGATTCCGGGTGTCCGCGCGCTGCTTGAGCCAGTCCGTGGCCAGGATAAGCCGGGTGGACAGCAGCCTGATGTCAAAGCGCAGGTGCGCGGTGCGGGTGTCAATTTCCTCTTCATCGGCGGTCAACAGGTCGAATAGGAGGGTGCCCAGCCCGGCGTTGCGCAACACCCCGGCGACGTACTGATTGCGCGGGCTGCGCCGGCTGCTGCCGCTGCCGTGGGCAAATACCACCACCGCCGGGGCACCGGCGGGCAGGCATAAATCACCGTCCAGGGTGACTGTGCCGGCAGGGACCTTTACCGGGCACTCCCCGGTCTTATCCTTTGACATGGCTCTCGGTGGACCTCGCTGCCTGGTTTCTTCTTAGCTGCTCCTCGGCCAGGACGCTCAGCACCTCGTCATCTTCAACCGGTTCAAAACGCAGGTAGAACTGCCCTACGGCGGCGAAGAGTGGCGGGGTGCGGAGGCATACCATCTCATCCACATCCTCCGCCAATCGTCTCACGGTAGCCTCCGCCCCCACGGGTAACGCCGCGATTAGCCTGCCGGGCTGCTCCTGGCGCACCGCCCAGAGGGCGGCCTGGGTAGTGGCGCCGGTGGCCACCCCATCATCCGTGACGATGGCTAGCCGGCCCTTCAGGGGTATTTTGGGCAGCACCCGGCGGATTAGCGCAGTGCGGCGTGCCATTTCAGCCATCTGCTCGGCCTTTTCCTGCTCAATGTAAGCCTTGTTCACGCTCATCCCCTCTACCACGCTTTCATTGAGGAAGAGCCGGCCGCCTTCGGCTACGGCGCCCATGGCCAGCTCGGGATGGCCGGGCGTGCGCAGCTTGTGCGCCAGCACTATATCAAGGTCGGCGTCCAGCGCCCGGGCCAGCTCGCGGGCTACAATTATCCCGCCGCGCGGAATGCCCAGCACCACGGCCCGCTGGCCGCGCAATGCGGCCAACTCGCGGCCGAGAAGCTGGCCGGCTTCCCGGCGGTCTCTAAAGGGTTCGCTGCTGAAGGAGACGATGCGCAGTTTACTCATTCGGCTGCCTCTTGCCGTGGAACAGCTCGCTGCCGGCACCGGGATAGACTACCCGCTCCAATACCGGCGTGGGTGTCTCCACTCTCGGCCAGACCTCCCACCTGGGCTCGGCTCCTTCCTGAGCATTCTTGGTCGGCACCCGGTCCCGCATCTGGGGTTTCTTGCGGATATCCACCGTCTCGACGTTGTGGGAGAACTCGATGGGTATACCGTTAGGGTCGTGGGCGTAGATAGAGTGGATGAAGCCGTGATTGATGACAGCGGATACTTCAAAGCCGGCGGCTTCAAGTTTGTCTTTCAGCTCCCACAGGTCATCCTCGGTCTCCACGCCGAAGGAGACATGGTCGAAGATGAACGGGCCGCGCACCGGGCTACCCTGCTCTTTGGGCGGCACCGGCTCGACGCCGGGCCATTCAAAAAAGGCGATAAGGTCGTGCTTAGAAATCTGGAAGAAGTAGTGCCGGTAGCCCGGCTGGCCCAGCCCGGCCACCAGCCTCATGCCCAGCAGGTCTCTCCAGAAACGGATGGTGCGGTCCATATCGCCGGTGGCCATCGCCAGGTGATTGACGCCATTAAAAATGACCATAGCCATTCCTCCAAATGTACTTCCAGTAACCTGCCCGGTCACTAAGTAGTGCCAGGGACTTTTTCCAGGTCTGCCCTATTTTGCGATGCCCGGCACACGGCCGGGGGCCCGCACCAGCATCACCGGCATGCAGGCGGAACGGAGCACCTGGTCAGCCACGCTCCCCCACATCCAGCGGCTTATCCCGGAGCGTCCGTGAGTGGCAATCAGGATAAGGTCAGCGCCGTTCTTGGTGGCATAATCGGCAATGGCGTCGGCGGGACGGCCAGCCTGAAGGACCTGCCACTGTGTCTTAACTCCATCATATTTGATTTTGCTCACCACGTTCTTGAGATATTTCTCGGCCTCAGCGCGGTTTCTCGCCTCAATTTGCTGGGCCTCCTTGTCACTGAAAACAGGTCCGCCTTCACTCACCAACGGCACATAGAAGGGTTCGACCACACGCACAAAATCGACCTCTTTCACGGCACAGCCTTTGGCGAGCGTGTCCAGATGGGGCAGCACGCACTCCGCCAGCGCCGAACCATCCAGCGGCACCAGAATCCTCTGATACATACCCTTTCCTTTCTTTGCAAACGTCAAACTATTCTAAGGTGACGTCATCTTAGCTGCAGGCAGGCTCGAAAACGCCGTAATATTTTCCAGTGCAAACACAGTATTGCAGGCTCTCTGCGGAGGTGGCAATACGTAAAGCTACGTAATTTATGGCGGAGGACTCACTTATTTTGCCAGCCAGGGGAATACGTGACTGACCATGCTTCAGCTTTGGATTCTTCCGGAAACCTATTCGCCTGGCATTCTTTCCTTGAGAAAGGGATTTATAATAGTGTTAACAACAGCAAGAAGACCGTCACCTGAGGAAGGAGGACAAAATGGCGCGAGCTTTCTGGAAGGGGGCCATCAGCTTTGGCATGGTGGTCATCCCGGTCAAAATGTACGTGGCTACCCAGAGCCAGACCCTGGCCTTTCACCTGCTGCATAAGAAATGCCTGACCCGGCCCAGGCAGGTCCTCTACTGCGAGGCCGATAACGAGTATTTCAGCGCCAAAGAGACGGTCAGAGGCTTTGAGTATGTCAAAGGGCAGTACGTGGTGCTTGACGAGAAAGACTTTGAAAAGGTGCCGGTGAAGACGGCCCACGCCATCGATATCCGCGGCTTTGTCGAAGCTGGGGAAATCGACCCGGTGTACTATCATGCCAGCCACTACCTGGAGCCGGAGGAGCTTGGCGTTAAACCGTTTGCCCTGCTCCGGGAAGCGCTGGTCAAGACCGGGCGGGTGGGTATTGCCAAAGTGAGCTTTCAGCGGCGGGAGCACCTCGGCTGCCTGAGACCGCTGGGTGACATCATGGCGCTGCACACCATGTATTATCATGACGAAGTCCTCTCCCGCAGCGAGCTTAACCCGCCGAAGCAGGAGCTTAAACCGGAGGAGCTGGAGCTGGCCACATCGCTGGTAAATTCCATGGCGCGCAGCTTCAAGCCCGACGAGTATGAGGACAAGTATCGCCTGGCCTTAAAGCAGCTAATCGAGGCTAAAGTCAGGGGCGAGGAGATTAAGGCGCCGCGGGCGCCTAAGGTGGAAGTGCCCGACCTTATGTCGGCGCTGCGTGCCAGCCTGGCAGCGGCCGCTAAGAAAGGGACTAAAGAGAAAGAAAAAGCGGCGGTGGGCGCCAAAGAATAGTAATTCTGTCATTGCGAAGCAATCTCTATAATTTGTCTTTGAGATTGCTTCGCCGTCCCGACTCGCAATGACAGATGGGAACGAATGGTCAGCCTATCCCAGCATCTGCTTCATCTGCCGGGCATTGATGGCCGGGACGGGGATGGCAATACCCCAGGAATCCCACCTGGCGCACTAGTTTTTGAAGCTAAAAAGCCCCCCTTCAAGAGAGCGGGGGCTTTTGTGTTTTTGGGGTTGATTTCACTTAGTCGCACTTCTTTGCCTTCTTTTTGGAAACCAGGAATGCCGCTATTGATTTGTCAATGATGTCGCCACTAGCCGCTATGGTCTCGACCCAAGGTTTCATTTCATCTAAGGGTAGAAGTGAGGTGGCATAAAGAACCGCTCTTTTGTCCCACGGTCCCAATACGTTCATATTATCACGACAACTTCTGACCCAAGTTGTATCTTTTTGCCGTAGGGCAATGAGGGCTCGTCCTCTATCAGAAAGGATACTGTCATATTTCATTGATAGGCCGATATTGTTGAAACATTCATTCTGCAGTA
The DNA here is from genome assembly GCA_030690025.1 of Chloroflexota bacterium. Taxonomy (GTDB): domain Bacteria; phylum Chloroflexota; class Dehalococcoidia; order Dehalococcoidales; family JAUYDJ01; genus JAUYDJ01. Next base: position 6,119 of record JAUYDJ010000241.1, read on the forward strand.
AGTGTGAGACCCACAAGTTAATGAATGGAAGCTTCATGTAGAAAAAGGAAACAAGTTCTTCGAACTTAGCTTTGTTCTCTGCAACAGTTCTCTGGTTAATGACGGCATTTAGATAGATTACAGCCTCCCTAATTACGGGGCGTATGCTATAAAAACTGTCCAGCACTAGTGGAACTATACTGCGTATGCGGTATCTGCGCGATTGACGGAGTACATGTCTTAACAATGCGTAGTCCCTAGGGGATGTTGACACTGCCTTCGCAAATAGTTCGTAGTAAGTTGACGAAAGAAGCTCAAATTGTTGTTCACTCAGTATCTTCGAAAGGGTTTCCTCATATGCCTCACCGTAGTCGAAATCTTCACTATACGGAGGCAAATTGTCGATTAATTCCTGCATTTTCTCATTGGTAAGTTGATCGGCTTTGGCAAGCAAAGCGGTAGTCGCCTGTTTCTTTTCATCGGTCATATACTGCTCACGGAAATCTTTAACTGTTAAAATTTTCGTTTTTTCACCTGAGAACACAAGCCGATGATATGTGTATAGATAAAGAGTTAGTTCGTGAAGAGTCTTTATTGCGTCCTCAAACTTATCAAAAAAAATTCTAATATCATCTACGTATCGAACAAAATCGCTGGTATAATTGAAAATCTTTTTGTCAATGCTGCCCATGACCAGTTCAGAGAGTATTGTGCTAGGAGCGGGTCCGACCGGTATGCCCCGAGAAGTCCTTACATTAAGAGATAATAGGAAATTATGAATTGCTTTTGCCTGTTCATCATAGGCACCGTTTCCGGCTTCTACAATCAGGTTATTAATACGGTGTGTGTAGATTTGGTTGTAAAAATCGGTTATGTCCGCAATTATTACAAATCCTTTCTCAAATGTCTTTGCAAGTTCCTGTGTCCTTGAAAGGAACGTATCCCATCCGGTATCGTTGGAAAAAAAGGAACCTTCTAGGTCAGGCTTGATTCTATAAGAGCAGACTATTTTCTCAGATTCCGGTATACGATATTGCTCAATAACCTCACAGACCTCTCGGACAAGTGAAGTGTATATGAAAGAATCAATAGGGTCGAGTTGGTGTACTATGCGAAAGTTGCCGTTTGGTTTGGGCGCTAGGTTAATCATGGGCGATTTAGGTTGATATGCATCTAGATCCAATGACAACAAGTATTTTTTCACTTCTAGCCAATTGTGAGATATTGCGGCAATTTCGAAAAGCTTAGGATAAAAATCACTATGAGAGTATTTTTGAAGGTGTTTAAGTGACCATTCTAGATAGTTCTCTTTCAACTTCATCAAATTTGCCCCCTACATCCGAAAGATAACATTTTGGATTAAGTTTACATCCATGTCGCCTGTTAATCAATAGCATAATTGGACTGGTCAACACAGGTCAGTGGTTTACGCATAAAATTGGTTTCAGGGCGGAAATGCAAAAGCCCCAATTTGCCCGTACCCACGCCTCTTGCTATAATTAGTTTCAGACTTTGGGTGATTGGATTCGCTCACCTGGCGCGCGTTCCGGTTTTCCCCTGTGGCTAGATTGAAGGAGTGTTGATGCCCTCGTCGCGGCTATCCTGGAATACCTGGAAGCCAACAATGCTGACCCTAAACCATTCGTCTGGACGGCTTCTGTGAGAACTATTCTTTCCAAGGTCAAGCGAGCTAACGAAGTGTTAGAGACACTACACTAGGAAGTGGTCATGAATACTTTTGCCATAGTCATCCTGGCCGCTCTGAGCCTGGAGTATGTCCTCGAGCTGGCGGCTAACCTGCTGAACCTGAAAGCCCTGAAGCTTGATGTGCCACCGCCGCTGGAGGGTATATACCGTGCCGAAGACTACCGCAAGTCCCAGCAATACGTCCGCGTGACCACGCGCTTTGGCCTGGCCAGCAGTACCTTCACGCTGTTACTACTGCTGGCCTTCTGGTTTAGCGGCGGCTTCAACTACTTTGACCTGGTAGTCCGGGACTGGGGCTTTAGCCCGCTGGTAACCGGTCTGCTGTATATTGGCATATTGTTCCTCGCCTACAGCCTGATTATGTTACCCTTCAGCATCTATGCCACTTTCGTGATTGAGCAGCGTTTCGGCTTCAACCGCACTACGCCGCGGACGTTTATCCTGGACCGGGTGAAAGGACTGTGCCTGGCCGTAGTGCTGGGCGGGCCGCTGCTGGCTGCCTTGCTGGCCCTGTTCCAGTATGCCGGCGCTTACGCCTGGGTTTATGCCTGGGCTGCCGTCACCGTGTTCTCCCTCGCCACTCAGTATATCGCCCCCACCTGGATTATGCCGCTGTTCAACAAGTTCAAACCGATGGAGTCGGGCGAGCTGAAAGAAGCCATCCTCAAATACGCCGGGTCGGTCAATTTCCCGGTCAAAAATGTCTTGGTGATGGATGGCTCCCGCCGCTCCACCCGGTCGAACGCCTTCTTCACCGGGTTTGGCCGGAACAAGCGCATTGCCCTGTTCGATACGTTAATAGCGCAGCACACCGTCCCGGAGATGGTGGCCGTGCTGGCGCACGAAATCGGGCACTACAAGAAGAAGCATGTCCTGCAAGGGACTATCATCGGTATCCTGCACACCGGCCTGCTGCTGTTCCTGCTGTCGCTGTTCCTGGGCAGTCCGGGCCTGTATCAGGCCTTCTACCTGGCCCAGCCGTCGGTCTACGCCGGGCTGCTGTTTTTCGGGCTGCTATATACCCCGCTGGAACTGGTGCTGTCCATAGTGATGCAGATAGTCTCGCGGAAGAACGAGTACGCCGCCGACCGTTTTGCCGCCGAGACCATCGCCGAGCCAGCCAGCATGGTCGATGCCTTGAAGAAGCTCTCCGCCACCAACCTGTCTAACCTGACGCCCCACCCCTTCTACGTTTTCCTGAACTACTCACACCCGCCTCTGCTGCAGCGGGTGCAGGCCATCCGGAGCGTAAAGCTCGGTTGACCACTCCCACCACCCAGGTCAGTTCCCCACGTTAACGGCTTCTCACCTCGCTATGATAAAATAAGTATCGGCTAACGGTTAATGGATATTTCAATTATCGTACCGACGTATAACGAAAAGGACAGCCTATCGCAACTGGTCGAGGAGCTGCACCGCGCCCTCTCCGGCCATAGCTACGAGATTATCGTGGTGGACGACAGCAGCAGTGACGGCACTGCGGAGCTGGCCCTGGCCTTATCTCAAAAATACCCAGTCAAGCTAATTAGCCGTAAGAATAAGCGGGGACTAGCCTCGGCGGTGGTTGACGGACTGGAGCAAGCCCAGGGTAAGCTCATCGGCGTGATGGACGCCGACCTGCAGCACCCTCCCGAGGTTATGTCCGGGCTAGTGCGCGAGATAGAGGCCGGCGCCGACCTGGCCATTGCTAGCCGGCACGTGGAGACCGGCGGCAGCGAGGGTTGGAGCCTGACACGGCGGGCGGTGTCCAGAGGGGCGATATTCCTGGCTCATCTTTTCCTGCCCTCGACGCGTAGCATTCGCGACCCCATGTCCGGCTTCTTTTTATTCCGCAGAGAAGCGGTGCGCCGCGCCGATTTACGGCCAATCGGCTACAAGATTCTGCTGGAGGTACTGAACGCGGGCCAGTTCCAGAAAACAGTCGAGGTGCCCTATACCTTTAGAGCCAGGAGCCGCGGTGAAAGCAAGCTGCGCCTCCGCCAGCAGGCAGACTACCTGGCCCATATCTACAGCCTGATGCGCCGGAACGGGGAACTACTGCGGTTCGCCAAATTCTGCCTGGTGGGTCTGAGCGGCGTGGTGGTGAATATGGGCCTGCTGTGGCTGCTGACCGAGTTTGCCGGCCTGTTCTACCTGGCTTCTGCCGCCATAAGCATCGAGACCTCCATCATCACCAACTTTACTCTGGATGACTATTTTACCTTTCCCGACCGGCGCCGCGCCGGCCACTTCCGGACACGAATCCTGAAGTTCAACGCCGTCAGCCTGGCCGGGCTAACCATCAATCTGGGCATTCTCTGGCTGCTGACCTCGGTCTTCGGCATATACTACCTTTTGTCTAACATTGTTGGTATAGCCGTAGTTACCCTGTGGAACTACCTCTTGAATTCCTGGTGGACATGGAAATAATACGCCGGATACCGCCGCTCCTCAGGAAATGGGAGTATACCTGGCTCTGCCTGCTGGTGATAATCGTGCTCGGCCTGCACTTCGCCATCATCAACCAGCCGGCGCAGCCTGTTTTCGACGAATACTACTACACCGCCGATGCCCGGTCGTTTCTGCAGGGGGAAGGCAAGCTCCGCGCCGAGCATCCGCCGCTGGGCCAGCTGCTCATCATATCCGGTACGCTCATATTCGGCGATAATCCCTTCGGCTGGCGCTTTGTGCCGGTGGTATTCAGCGCAGCCGGCGTGGTGCTCTTTTACCTTATCTGCCGCCGCCTTGAGATGTCGCGGCGGGCTGGCTGGCTGGCCACTTTCCTGCTGTCGCTGGAGAACATGAGCTTCGTCCAGGGCAGCGTGGCCATGCTCGATGTTTTTACCGTGACGTTCATGCTGCTCGGGTTCTGGCTGTATCTCCGGGGTAACTACATACCGTCGGGGGCAGTGCTGACCCTGAGTACGCTGACCAAGCTGACCGGCATCCTGGCCTTTCCGGTCATCCTGGTGCACTGGCTGCTGACCAAACGACCGCAACCGGTCAAATTGGTGGCCTCACTGGTCGTTGCCTATGCCGGCTTCTGGCTGCTGCTGCCGCTGCTGGACTTTGCCGTCATCGGTCAGTTCGATAACCCGGTTACCCGGGTGCTGCTCATGTTTACCCAGGGCAACACGCTTACCTTTACCGCCTTCCCGTCGGGCCTGGCTACCCGACCCTGGGACTGGCTGCTGCGCCCGCAGTTCGGTATTCATCCCGCCGGGTCGCATTACATGTGGACTATCAGCTTTGGCGTCTGGGCGCTGATTATCCCAACCACGGTGTATTTGCTCGTCCGGGCCATAAAGGGCAACCGCGCCGCGCTATTTGCCACCCTGTGGTTTGCCGGCACTTACCTGTTGTGGATACCGACGGTGTTGGTCACGCAGCGGCTTACCTATATCCACTACTTCTACCCGGCTATCGGCGCGGTCTGCCTGGGGCTGGGACTGGGATTTTCGCAGCTACTCGATTTATGGCACACCAGAAAACTACGCTGGACGGCCATTGCCATAGTCTCACTCTTTTTGCTGTCCCACGTGGTAATTTTCGCCGCCATGTCGCCATTACCCACATGGAAGCTGCTGTTTTTCAACTACATCCAATAGAGCCTCGCTTTTTCATTGGCCCACCCCGGGTAGAAAAACTCCCAGTCCTGATATCTAAATTCTAAGCAAATTCAAAATTAAAAACTCAAGACTGTCATTGCGAGTCCCGACAGGTCGGGGCGAAGCAATCTCTACGATTCATGTTTGGGATTGCTTCGGGCACTGCGTACCCTCGCAATGACAGCACGACGACGATATCAAGGGAAAAGGTCAGGACTCACAGGTTGTTCCCTCAGTATAAGACCCGTCATGGTATGATATAAGTGAATAGTTGAAGTGGCCCAGGAGGTAATCTTATGCAGGCCAAAAAGAGCAAAGACAGCTCGGTTATCATGTCGCAGGTGATGACGCCGCAGGATGCCAACCTGGCCGGTAACGTCCACGGCGGCGTCATTATGAAGCTAATCGATAACGCCGCCGGCGTGGTGGCTATGCGCCACGCGCAGACTAACGTAGTTACCGCCTCGGTAGACCGCATGGACTTTCATTTTCCCGTCTTTATAGGCGACCTCGTCTGGTTCAAGGCCAGCGTGAACCTGGTTGGCCGTACTTCAATGGAAGTGGGGGTGCGCGCGGAGGCGGAAAACCTGAAGACCCGCGAGGTGCGCCATACCGCCTCCGCCTACTTGACCCTGGTGGCCCTGGACGACAACGGGCGGCCGACGACTACCCCGCCGCTGATTCTGGAAACGGAGGACGAGATACGCCGCAACCGCGAAGCCGCCATCAGGCGGGCCGCCCGGCTCCGGGAAAGGGAAGCCAAGAAGCAAACGAGTTGACGCTGACGCCTGTGTTATAATCAAGATGGTGGTAGTGAATCGAGGAGGTGGCGGCGATGTTGCTGGATGAATTGCTGACTTCACTGGCGGATGGCCTGAAGCAGCGGCCCCTCACCGTTACACAGATATGCATCGGGGTATTCTACACAGCGGTGCGCTTGTCCAACGGGTATGTCGGCGTGGCCTTCACGCCAAGGGACATGGAAGACACGGCATGTTGCCCTCGCTCGGCAGCGGAAATGCCCGAGGCCGGCAGACTCGGCGGCCAGAGTGCCTGGGATTTAGCCCGCGAGGCGCTCGTCCCCAACCGCCTGCGCCGGGCCGTCGGCGTGGCCACCCTTAACGCCCTCTCCGCAGTGCTGATGGACGAAAAGGGCATCCCCGGCGGCCGCCTCATTAACGATGCGGATGCCCTGGATGCGGTCTGCATCGAGGCCGGAGATAAGGTGGTCATGGTGGGCGCTTTTGTACCCTTCATCCGAAAGCTAAAAGGGCGCGGCGTGGCGCTAAGGGTTATTGATAAGCACCCGAGGGCATTAAAAGATGACGAACGCAGCCTGTGGGTGCCACCCGACTCGGTGACCAGGGTGCTGCCCGAGGCGGATGTGGCTATCATTACCGGCTCGGCCATGGTTGAAGGCGGCCTGGATGAGCTGTTAGACCTGTGCCGAAATGCCCGTGAAATAGTGCTGGCCGGCCCTACCGCCAGCCTGTGGCCGGAACCATTCTTTGCCCGCGGTGTCACGGTGATGGGCGGCATCAAGGTGCGGGACGGCGCC
>JAUYDJ010000249.1 GCA_030690025.1 Chloroflexota bacterium
AACCGCAGTGCCCAGTCTCGGACATAGGACTGGTTCAAAGCATTTTGGCTTTGCGCTTGTTCTTGCCCAGAGTCGGTATTACCATATCGACGCGGGAAAGCGCCCAGCTTAGGGACAATTTGATTAAGCTGGGTGTCACCAAGATGTCTGCCGGCTCTTCGACCGCTATCGGAGGACATACCGATGCTATAGATGGCATCGGGCAATTCGAAATCTCGGATAAACGTACCGTGGCGGATATACGAACCGCTATATCTAACTACGGGTACAAACCGGTCCTGAAAGACTGGCATGACCTGAATATGGGAGGGAAAACGTATGATGCAACCACGCCAATTTCCTGATAGCGATATTTACTGTATCACCGCCAGTCAGTATTCCCTGGGCCGCTCAAATTCAGAAATAGTGCGCCAGATACTGGAAGCCGGTATCAGGATTGTCCAGTACCGGGAAAAAGACTTCCCGATGCGCCAAAAATATCAGGAATGCTTAGCCATTAGAGATTTGACTGCCAGATATAATGCTTGCTTTATTATCAATGACGATGTTCACCTCGCTTTGGCGGTTGAATCGGACGGAGTTCATGTGGGACAGGATGACCTTCCGGTAGAAAAGGTCAGGGAACTTGTTGGCGACAAAATGCTGATTGGTCTTTCCACCCATTCACCAGCGCAAGCAGATGGAGCGGTTAAATCAGGGGTAGCCGATTACATCGGAGTTGGTCCCTTATATCAAACCTTCACCAAGAAAGACGTTCAGCCACCGGTGGGACTCGGATACCTGGATTATGTGGTTAGCCACCACCGGATACCTTTTGTGGCAATCGGCGGTATCAAAGAGAATAATGTGGCGGAAGTTATCCAGCATGGTGCTAGGTGTGTCTGTTTGGTGACTGAAATTGTGGGCGCTCCAAGTATCGCAACCAAGATTCAAGCTATTCGAAAACAATTACGTAAAGCCGGAGAACTGTGAATTGGCACAATCAAGGGAACCTTTTTTCAATCTAAGAAACAGATATTCCAGTGTAGTGTCTCATATATGGGCTTGCAATGGTGCTTCGAGGGATCCTACCTGCGAACCCCAGTCTCTCCCTCACTCCAATCTTCTCCCACAGGGAGAGAAGGCAGACCCGGCGGCCACATAGGACGCTGGGCTATTGTAAACCCATTTAGCAGACATACGACTAGATGTAGGGGATTGCTGGGATCAAGTGTCTTGACTGACTAGATTATCGATTCCATGATAATGTTGCATTATGCGGCGTTATTGATTGGAATCCATACCCTTAATCTAAAGAAAAAGGCATTGTAATGTTATTATGGAATCGCCCTACTAGTGCTTAGTGGCAATAATAGACGCTATGATCGAGATTCTTCGCTACACTCAGAATGACGCAAATTCAGCTGTCACCCTGAGCGTAGCGAGTGGTCTAGCCGGCAACGGCATCATTACGCTGATTTCTGCAGCTAAGCACTAGATTCCTCGTTTACCGCTGCTCATGGCGATAAAGCCGGCTGATTTTCGATAGCCAGGAACGGAGCTTTCCTGACGATAAGTGCTTCGCCCTGGTGGCTGGAAGAGAACAGAGCGATACTCCGGTGAGTTGAATCCGGATAGGCGCAGCAAGTTCTCCACCTCGTCTTTGAAGAAGAATCTGGCCCTACTGTATATGGGATGCCCCTCTTCTCCTTTCCTGGCATAATACTCTGCCCAAGGGCTGCTCCTGAGTATTAGACCAAGCACAAGCCCCCCCTCAGGTATAAGCACTCTCGACGTTTCCTGAATAACCCTTAACGGATCAGCCACGAAACAAAGGGTGAGCGCGGTAAGGACGCCTCCGAAGCTCCCATCTGGAAACGGGAGTTTTTCACCATTGGCTATCCACACATTGATGCCTCTAGATTTTACCTTTTCCAGAAGGACGGGGGATGGGTCAACTCCATATTCTATCCCAAGAACCCGGGCAAACCGTCCTGAGCCTACACCTACCTCCAGATAAGGACGGGGATAACTGTGAAGAAGGGGACGCAGGCACTCCACCTCCAGGGCGTAGATGGACTTACCTGGTTCGCTATCGTACCATGCGTCATATTCAGCGGCATGAGTGTCAAAGGCGTGGTATGTCATCGGGATGACCTCTACATCCAGCCCAGTGGCACCGGCTTACGGTAGACCCTCCAGGCGTAAAGAGCGGCGATAGCCACCAGGCCGAGGGCAAGATAGAAGTTATAGAAAAAGGTTGCCCGCACGCCCATGATTAATGCCGTCAGCACCAGGAAAAGGCAGATACCAGAGAGCCTCTTTCGCCGCGAGCGCAAAGCCTTAATTTGCGGAGCTATCCCCTCGGGGACCGGGGCGTCTGGCTTCACCTGATTCATCAGGGATTCTATCCGTGGTTGCACGGAAAAATGTATATGGGAAAGCAAGCTTACCAGAATGGCCAGCGCTACCCACTTGATGACCATGGTGGGGTCTGTAAGCAGCAGAACCCAGTTTCCTCCCCGAGTGATATAAAACAGCCCCAGCCCGCTGGCCAGCATAGTCCCCTGGAAAATGAAGCATCTCACCGCGTTGTTGCGGATGATGTTCTCCATGTAGCGGTCGGTGAAGTAGCCCAGGGGTGCGCCGAAACGCGCCCGCTCGTTAACGATGACCAGCATGTAAAATGGGGCCGCCATCAGTAACGTTGATAACAGATGAACTACTAAAAGAAAAGCCCTTAACTCCATAAATGATTCCCTCCTCTTGACAGAATGAGTACCCGCTCTAACCAGTTTTGACGGCAAAATTGCTGGCCCGCTCCACGATGAGCTTACCGGCGGTGTTAATATCTTCGGCGGTGCTCCAGCGCCCCAGCGTCAGGCGCAGCGCTCCGAGGGCCCACTCCCGGCCCAGTCCCATCTCCAGAAGCACGCCGGATGGTTCGGTAGAGCCGGCGTGGCAGGCCGCGCCGGTGGAAGCGGCTATTTCCGGAATCAGGCGGAGTAACTCCTCTCCTACCACGCCGCGAACACTGATGTTGAGAGTATTGGGCAGCCTTCGCTCCGGATGTCCGTTCAGGCGAACGTTATTCTTACCCAGGCCGGACTCGATTAAGCTGTGAAGCCTGTCCCTCAACAGCTTGATGTCTTTCTGGTAACCGGGCAGCGAGTTTCTGGCGATTTCACAAGCGGCGCCCAGCCCCGCAATATAAGGCACGTTCTCGGTGCCCGCCCTCCTGCCGCTCTCCTGCCCGGCGCCATGGAGAAAGGAGTCAATCTTAGAGCCTTTTCTGATGTAGAGCGCTCCGATTCCCTTGGGCGCGTAAAGCTTGTGCCCGGCGATGGTCAGCAGGTCAACGTGAAGACTATCAACATTGACGAGAATCTTACCGCAGGACTGGGCGGCGTCGGTATGGAACAAGACTCCTCTTTCCCGTGCAATCCTACCGATTTCCTCGATGGGCTCAACCGTGCCCACCTCGTTGTTGGCGTGCATGACGGTAATCAGGACGGTGTCCCCGGTGATAGAGCGGCGGACGTCGTCATGGTTTACTAGTCCATACACGTCCACCGGTAGATAGGTAACTGTAAAGCCCAGTCTCTGCTCCAGGTACCGGCAGGGATTCAATACCGCCGGGTGCTCGACGCGGGAGGTAATGATGTGTCTCCCCCGCTCACTATTAGCCAGCGCGGTGCCGATGATAGACTGGTTATTGCTCTCGCTGCCGCCGCTGGTAAAGACGATTTCTTCGGGTGCTGCTCCGATGAGAGCGGCGACCTGCGCCCTGGCCTTTTCCACCGCCTCTTTCGCCTGCTGACCGTAGATGTAACCGGAAGAAGCGTTGCCGAAGCGCTCCCCCAGGTAGGGAAGCATGGCATCCCTGACGCTTGGGTCGATGGGCGTGGTGGCATTATAGTCAAGATATATGGGGTTGCTCATACAACTCTCAACCTATCGTTTTACTCGAACTCCTTCATTCCGATGAAGGGGCCATGCCAGCTATGATACCAGACCGCTCCGGTGTAGCCATTAATGCTAAGCATACCCTCAAGCTGTCCGCTTTTCAAGGTGTGCAGGGTATAGTAGCCATAGAAAGCATCGGCTTCAGCCACTCCAACGCCGGGCAGATTAACCCCCAGCCACTTCTGAGCCAGGTCCTCGGCTTGCTTGGGGGTTACGGGCATGTCGGCGGTAGGTTGGCCGCCGTAGGAATTACCCATCATCCGACTCATCATCCCGTACTTTGTGTTCCACATCATGTTGGGTCCGTATTCCGGGTAAACCTGTCCGGTATACTTATCAACGAGCATCTCAGTGGCATGAATACCAGTATCCTTTTCTTCGACTTCAGCGTAGAAATTCTGGGAGAACTCCATGACTTCAGCCAGAACCAGATTCCCGCCGTAAGTGCTCAGGTAACGACGCACGGCGTCAGCCGCCTGCTCGATTGTCAGCAGTTTGACGCTGGAGTTGGGGCTGTTCCAGTTCCCTCCCGTTGTGCCGCCACGCGGCCCGCCCCCTCCCATCATGCCGCTACCTGGCCCGCCACCCATCATCCCACCGCCAGTCCCGAATGGTTGCTGATAGCCTGGCGGTCCAAACGGGAAAGGGACACAGGCAGCAAGAACCAATAAGATTACCAGGGCTAACGTTATACCCAGTATATGCAGTTTCCTCATTCCCCACCTCCAACATAGTTGGTTTCCACGCTAGTTTACATTAAGTCTTTTTTCTTCTGTTCGTATTCTTCTTTGCTGATTTCACCCTGGGCATACCGCTTCTTAAGCACGTCCAGAGCCGAGTCTGTCCCAGTATGATATCCGGTGTTGCCGGGCGAAGTGGTGCCGCGTACCAGCGCCACAATGCCCCAGATTACCAGCCCCCAGAAGAAAATCATGCCTAATCCCATGAAACCTCCCCACCCAAAGCCGCCCATCATTCCTGGTCCCATCATGCCCCAGCCACCACCCTGCCAGCCCGAAAGGCCTCCCCAGACCAGTGGTACCACGATTAGAATCGCCAGGACAATGCCACCGATAATAAGTGCTGTCTTTGTATTTTTATTCATAACCTCCTCCTTCCAACAAGTTTAGCTGCTGATTGTTTTGTTAAACTTTGCCGCTTGTCCATGCTTCTTCTCGTATCTTATTTATTGCCGAAAGTAAGACATCGCCGTCCGCTCGCTCCCAGTGGGTGTCTGCAAAGCCAGCCTCGACAAGGGATTTCATCAACTCTGCCAAAGTGAATTGATAGCAGTCGCCCAGTGTCCCGCCTTCCTTAATCTCGTGCTCGCTGATTATTATGGTTCCACCTGGTCTGAGCACACGGCGAATCTCCCTCAGCGCGGCGGGCGAGTCTTCGATGTGGTGAAGGGAATAGGAAAGAATAACTACATCAAACTGACCATCTGGAAAATCGAGATGGCGGGCGTCACCTTTGAGACATCGCACGAGATGTCCTACCCCTGCTTGGTGAGCCTGTTCCTTCGCTTTCCGGAAGCCCGACCGCGAAAGGTCAATACCAATGATTTCGCGGCTGGTTTCCTGAGCCAAATACCAGGTCAGCCGGCCATCTCCGCAGCCAACATCCAGAATGGCCCTGGCATCACCTAACTTTGACACAATCCTGTGGTCAATCTCTGCAACTTCCGTAGTCATGAATCCTACCTGCAATCAACTCATCGGTTCCAGCTCTAGTTTAACTGAACTGCTTTCAGCGGACAAGCCACCACACATTTGGCACAACCCTGGCACAGGGATGGGTGAGGCAATGGTGCTTCATAGGGCATCTCTTGCTTAAGCAGTTTATGGGGACATGCTAACACTGCCCTGCAAATTCCGCTATCGCAGTGCTCCGGGTGACACTCGGTGTAATTTATTAAAACCGTTTTTCTGGGCATTAACCTTTTTCTTCCCTGGCGAACTCGAATTCTGTCCGCCTAACCGAAAGTGACAACCTTATCCGAACTGGCAATGAGTTCCACTAACTGTACCATCGTAGAGATGGGACAGACATCGCTCTCCTGTTGCCTGGACTTGAGACAAGTGCCGCAAGCCAGTAAATTACCTTTGGCGTTTAGAAAGCTGGTTAAAGTCCCGGCTACGTCATATTTGGGGTCCTTAATACATTCGATTTCTACACCGCTCCCCATGAGAAATGTGCCGACTTCGTGTCCTGCCTTGAGTGCGGTATTACCTAACCTTAAAGCATTCCAAGCTTTCTCCGGATCGTTGGTGTTAATCACGATAGCCAGTTTCACTTCTTGACCTCCAGAGATGTGTTCAG
>JAUYDJ010000054.1 GCA_030690025.1 Chloroflexota bacterium
CATCCCGGCAATAATGTGGGCATGGGTAAGGATTTTACCATCTTCGCACTGGTTAACGGTGTGGTCAAGTTTGAACCGACCAGCAACGACCGGAAAAAGGTCAGCATTACCCCTGGAGAAACAGCGTGAAAGAGAAGATTCATCCCAAGTACTTTACCGATGCCAAGGTCATCTGTTCCTGCGGTAACACGTTTACCACCGGCTCCACCAAGAAGGAGCTGAAGGTAGAAATATGCGGCAAGTGCCACCCCTTCTTTACCGGCGAACGCAGAATTGTGGATACCGCTGGGAGGGTGGAGCGCTTCAAGAAGCGCTACAAGATAAAGGAATAGACCGGCGCCAAGTCGGAAGCGGGGAGCGGTTGTCAAGCTGCTCCCCTTTTATTTAGCGGGAGTTTACTCTGGCGGATAAGTTCTTTTACGGCGGGCAGGCGGTTATCGAAGGGGTAATGATGCGCGGGCGGAAGACCAGCGTGACCGCGGTGCGCCGTCCCAATGGCGAAATTGCTCTTGCGACTAAACCGCTGTCGCCTATCTTTACCGGCCGGATGAGGAAAACCCCGCTGCTGCGCGGTATCATCGTCCTCATTGAAGCGCTGGTGCTCGGCATCCAGACCCTGCTCTATTCGGCGAACATGGCGCTGGAAGAGGAAGAGGAGAAGGTCTCCGGGGGGATGATGTGGCTCATCCTGGCCGTTTCCATGGCCTTTGCCGTGGCCCTTTTCTTCCTGGTGCCCCTCTTTGCCGCCAAACTAATCTACCCCTACACCCGGTCGCCCGTTATCTTCAACCTTATCGAGGGGGTTATCCGGCTGGGGCTGTTCATTGCCTACCTCAAGGTAATATCAATGCTGCCGGACATCAAACGCGTTTTTGCCTACCACGGCGCCGAGCACAAGGCAGTCAATGCCTACGAACACGGCGTGCCACTGGACGTAGCCGCCGTGCGGGCCTTCAGCACCGCTCACACCCGCTGCGGCACCAGCTTCCTTTTCGTGGTGATGATTATCGCCATAGTCGTCTTTACCCTGGTCGGCCTGCAGTCCATCTGGTTGATGGTGCTATCGCGGGTTGTCCTCATCCCGGTAATTGCCGCCCTGGGCTACGAGGTCGTCTACTTCGGCGCAAGGCATGTTAAGAACGCTCTTATCCGGGCAGTGCTGGCGCCGGGGCTATGGTTGCAGGCGCTCACCACCCGGGAGCCGGACGATAGCCAGCTTGAGGTTGCCTTAGCGGCGCTAAAAAAAGCTACTGAAGACGACCAGGAGGTCGCTCAGGTTTCCGCCTGAGGTTTATTTCAGGTCTTTCTTTGCCAACTCTTCAAAGAAGCAGGTCTGGTGGCCGGTGTGGCACACCGGGCCGGTGGGGTGGGCCTTGACCAGGATGGTATCGTAGTCGCAGTCTACCAGCACCGAACGCACCTTAAGGTAGTTCCCCGAGGTTTCTCCCTTGTGCCAAAGCGCCTGCCGGCTGCGACTGTAAAACCAGACGTCCTCACCCTTCAGGGTGCGGCGCAGCGCCTCTTCATTCATGTAGCCGAGCATCAGCACCTCGCCGGTATCGGCATCCTGCACCACGGCCGGGATAAGGCCCTTTGCGTCGAACTTTAGTTTTTCCACCAGCTACGTTCCCCTCTTGGTATTAGAATTTAGTATCTCTAGCCCTGTCCGGCTTCGGCGATGGCCTGCTTCAGGTTGATAAGCCCTGAATAGAGCGCCTTGCCGATTATGGCCCCACTCACCCCCAGCTGCAGGAGCATTTTCAGGTGGTTTACGCTGGAAATACCGCCGGAAGCGATAACCGGCTGCTTGATGGCCGTTACCATCTCGAATATGGCACTGAAGTTAGGCTCGGTGAGGGTGCCGTCGCGGGCAATATCCGTGTAAATGAACCGTTTCACCCCGAGCTGCCCCATCGACTTGGCAAACTCTATCGGTTTCAGCTTCGTCTCCTGCCGCCAGCCGCGGGTGGCCACATGTCCTCCCCGGGCATCAATGCTGACGATAATCGATTCCCGGTAAATGCGGCACGCCTGCTGCACCAGGTCCGGGTCTTCCACGGCCACCGTGCCCAGGATAACGCGCTCGACGCCAGCCCGGAGCAGCTTCTCGATAGTCTGCATCCGGCGGATACCGCCGCCTACCTGGACCGGAATGAGCATAGCGCTGGCAATCTGCTGGATAATGTCCAGGTTGTAGATTTCCCCACAGGCCGCCCCATCGAGGTCGACCACATGCAAGCGCGGCGCCCCCGCCGACTGCCATTGCAGAGCTACGTCCACCGGGTTATCGGAAAACACCGTCTCCTGGTCGTAGTCGCCCTGGTAGAGGCGGACACACCGCCCCTGCCTGATGTCGATAGCGGGTATTATTTCTATCGCTTAACCTCACAGATTGATATTGGCATATTTTCGCCAGGGCCGGGCGTTAAAGGCCCGGTTACCCTCGTTCTTGTTTTCCAGGACATCAAGCGCCTGGTTGATGACCTTGCGCGTATCGGCGGGCATGATGACATCGTCGGTGTAACCCCTCTCCGCCGAGCAGTACGGGTTCTCAAACAGCCGGCGGTACTCCGCGATGCGCTTTGCCCGCATCTCGGCCGGGTTGGGCGCTTCCTTTATCTCCCGGGCAAAGATGACACTGGCCGCCGTCTCCGCCCCCACGATGGATACCTCGGCGGTAGGCCAGGCAAACTCAAAATCGGCGCCCATGCCCTTGTCCAGCATACCGCCGTGCGAGCCGGCATAAGACTTACGGATAATAATGGCAATCAGGGGCACGGTAGCGCAGGCCCAGGCGTAAAGGAGCTTGGCACCATGGCGCAAAATACCCTTCCATTCCTGCTGGGAGCCAATCATGTAGCCGGGGCAGTCCTGGAAGGTGACTACCGGGATATTGAACAGGTCGCAGAAACGGATAAACCGGGCGCCTTTATCGGCGGCGTCACAATCAATGACCCCCGATGCCCATGCCGGCTGGTTGGCCCAGATGCCCACCGGCCGCCCGTTAAAGCGGGCAAAGCCAGTGATTACGGTGCGGGCATGGTCTTTCAAGGTCTCCAGGAAATAGCCGTCATCCACCACTGCCTTCAGTATCCTGCGCATATCATACGGCTGGGTGGAACGGTCAGGGAGGAGGTCATTCAGCTCAGGACTTGTCCGCGCCGGGTCGTCGCCGGTCTTGATACGGGGCGGCTTTTCTCGATTATTGGACGGGAAGAAGGCCAATAGCTCCTTAGCTTTGTCCAGGGCGTCTTTATCGTCCTCGGCGACAATATGGGTCTGCCCCGACTTGACGGCGTGGGCTTTCCAGCCGCACAGTTCCTCCAGGCTGATATCCTCGCCCAGCTGCGTCTTGACAAAAGCCGGCCCGGCGATGCCCATAAAGCCGGTCTTGCGGGTCTGAATGAGGAAGTCCTGCATGATGGGGTGATAGGCCTGGCCGCCCAGGCAGGGCCCCATCAAGAGAGCGATTTGCGGGACAATGCCCGAAGCCATGTCCTGGGCACGGAACAGCCAGAAGTAGGACTCCATGGTATCCATGCCCTCCTGGAGACGCGCGCCGCCGGAGTCGTTCATACCTACAAACGGCCAGCCCTGCTCCTTGGCCAGGTTAATCGCCCGGACGAACTTGATGCCATGGTACTCGCCAAAGGTGCCGGCCATGGCGGTGTAGTCTTCGGCGGCGGCGACCACATAGCGGCCGTTTACCCTACCATAGCCGGTGATAACCCCTTCGGCGGGTATGTCCCTCTTTTCCATGCCGAAAGCCGTGGTGCGGTGCCTGACAAACTGCCCGATTTCGGTGAAGGTGCCCTTATCAAAAAAGTAGTCGATTCTTTCCCGAGCAGTAAGCTTACCCCGCTGGTGCTGCTGCGCCACCGCCTCCGCACCGCCCATCTGCAGTATCTTATCCCGCCTCTTGCGGTATTCCTCGATTAGCTCACGCGTGGTTGCCATCGGCTGACCAGACTCCTTTTCCTCTTGTGATTAAGAAGGGGGGCTAAGCCCCCCTTCTTTTTTGCCTTCTCTTTTTGCCGACCTACTCCTACATATTGATATTGGAGTACTTGCGCCAGGGACGGGCCACGGTCTTATTGGCCAGTGCATCCAGCGCCTTATTGATAACCCGGCGGGTATCACTGGGCATGATGATGTCATCGGTATAGCCCCGTGCCGCGCTGTGATACGGGTTCTCGTAAAGCTCGCTGTATTCCTTAATCCTCTTGGCCCGAGTCTCTTCCGGATTCGGCGATTCCCTTATTTCCCGGGCAAAAATGACGCTGGCCGCGGTCTCCGCGCCAACGATGGTGATGCGGGCGGTGGGCCAGGCAAAGACAAAGTCAGCGCCAATGCCCTTGTCCAGCATCCCGTAGTGGGCGCCGGCGTAGGACTTCCGCATCATGATAGAGATAAGCGGTATGGTAGCATCGGCCCAGGCGTAAAGCAGTTTAGCGCCGTGGCGCAGGATACCGCTCCACTCCTGCTGCGAGCCAATCATGTAGCCGGGGCAGTCCTGGAGAGTAACGACCGGGATATTAAACAGGTCGCAGAACCGGATAAACCGCGCGCCTTTATCGGCGGCGTTGCAGTCGATGGTGCCGGATGCCCATGCCGGCTGGTTGGCCCAGATGCCTACCGGCCGTCCGTTAAAGCGGGCAAAGCCGGTGATAACGGTGCGGGCGTAGTCTTTCATGGTCTCAAAGAAATAGCCGTTGTCCACCACTGCCTTGATTACCGGGTACATATCATAGGGCTGGGTGGTTTTGTCGGGAATGACGTCATCGAGTTCAGGTATGGCCCGCTCCGGGTCATCGTTACATTCAATCCGGGGCGGTTTTTCTTTATTATTGGAAGGTAAGAAAGCCAGCAGGTCCTTGGCCTTGTCCAGCGCGTCCTTATCATCCTGGGCCACAATGTGGGTCTGCCCGGACTTGACGGCGTGGGCTTTCCAGCCGGACAGCTCCTCCAGGCTTATCTCTTCACCCAACTGGGTCTTGACAAAAGCCGGGCCGGCAATGCCCATGAAGCCGGTCTTGCGGGTCTGAATGAGGAAGTCCTGCATTATAGGATGGTAGGCCTGTCCGCCCAGGCAGGGGCCCATCAGGAGTGCGATTTGCGGGATAATGCCCGAAGCCAGTATCTGGTTGCGGAACAGCCAGCCGTAAGCCTCCAGGGTGTCCATGCCTTCCTGGAGCCGGGCGCCGCCGGAGTCGTTCATGCCCACCAGCGGCCAGCCCATCTCCTTGGCAAGCTCCACGGCGCGGACTTCTTTCCGCCCGTGAGACTCGCCGAAGGTGCCGGCCAGGGCCATATAGTCCTCGGCGAAGGCGACCACGTAGCGGCCGTTTACCTTACCGAAACCGGTGATGACGCCCTCGGCGGGTATATCTCTCTTATCCATGCCGAAAGCGGTGGTGCGGTGCTTGACGAACATGCCTAATTCCTGGAAAGTGCCCTTATCGAAGAAGTAATCGAGTCTCTCCCGTGCCGTCCACTGCCCGCCCTTGTGGCGCTGCTCGATAGCCTCAGGGCCCCCCATCTGCAGTATCTTTTCGCGCCTCTTTCGGTACTCCTCAATGAGCTCTTTGGTGGTAGCCATACTGATAAATCAATCCTCCTTCCCTTAAATTGGCCTAGTCATTATATCATTATGATTAGCGGGTTAACAACCGCATTTAAGCGGACAAGTTACCCATCGTAACGGCGGTAAGGCTAGGTCTTTTACCACCGCAACAGGAAAATACACCCTGTAAAAAGCGGGGAAATGGCAATAGCTCAATTTTTGACAAGCCATCCGAAAGAAAGGTAAAATGAGGTTTTGGAAGCAATTATTAGCAGGAGGAGGAAGTGTGACTCAAGACCACAAAGAAACAACCTCAGGTAGCAACCTACCTACCGGGATGCATCTGTGGCCAATGAAAAAGTACCAGGAAATCTACCGCCGCTCCATGGAGGACCCGGAAGGGTTCTGGGCCGAGGAAGCGCGTAAGCTGGACTGGTACAAGACCTGGGACAAGGTCCTGGAATGGAATCCTCCCTATGCCAGGTGGTTTGTTGGCGGTAAACTCAACGCCTCTTACCAGTGCGTTGACCGCCATGTTAAGACCTGGCGCCGCAGCAAGGTGGCCATCTACTGGGAGGGCGAGCTGGGTGAGACCCGGGTGCTCAGCTACTCCACGCTCTACCGCGATGTCAACCGCTGTGCCGCGGCCCTCAAGAAACTCGG
>JAUYDJ010000136.1 GCA_030690025.1 Chloroflexota bacterium
CCGGAGGCCAGGGCTGGTTTTGACCGCGCCATGCCGCCGCCGCTGCCAAAGGCGTCAAAATAGAATGAGTTCTACCCTAGACAGGCACCTCAACCGTGACGGTGGTGCCCTGACCCGGGGTTGACTGTATAGTAAGCTTACCGCCGATAAGCTGGGCGCGCTCTTGCATACCGGCCAGGCCCAACTTACCGGCGCCGGCCAGGTCGCCCGTCCTTTCCGGCAGCGCGAAACCTTTGCCGTTGTCCTGGACGGTCAGGGTAGTCTTATCGGGGCCAAATTCCACGGTGACCCAGGCACGGGTCGCCTGCGAGTGTTTCCACACGTTTCGCAATGCCTCCTGGGCAATCCGGAAGAGCACCAGCTCGGTTTCCGGCGGAAAACGCTTTGCCGTACCGAGCACGCCAATGCCGATAGGTATGACAAAATGCCGGGTCAGGTCGGAGGCCAGCCACTCCAGCGCTGGCAGCAGCCCTAAGTCATCCAGCACGGACGGGCGCAGGTCCTGGGCGAAGCGGCGCACCCCATCCAGAATCTTGGCCGTCTCCTGCCGCAGCTCTTCCAGAGTCTCGGTCTCTTTGGGCGAAAGACGGTCGTTAGTGGAGATAAAACTGTCCAGGCGGCGGGAGAGTGCCACCAGCCCCTGGGCGGTATCGTCGTGGAGCTCCCGGGCAATACGACGCCGCTCCTCTTCCTGGGCGCGGGTTACCTGCTGCAGATAAAACTTGAGGTTCGCCTGCATGCGCTTTTCAGCGGTGACGTCACGGGCAATATTCTGGAAAGCCCGGGGCTTACCATCACTGATAACCAGGCCGGTGGTGAGCATACATATTGCCTCGCTGCCATCCTTCTTGATTAATCTCTGCTCGTAAGGCAGCGCCACGGGCTGGTGCTCCAGGAGTCCGCGCCTCACCTCCCTGGCCAGGTTCAGACTCTCCTCGCTGAGGAACGACTTCACATTGGCTTTATGCAGCTCCGCCACCGAATATCCGGTCAGGCCCTCGCAGGCTTTATTCGCCATCTGGATGTTGCCTTCCAGGTCGTGGACCCAGATGGCCTCGTTGGCACTCTCGAACAGCTCGCGGTAGTTTTTCTCCGATGTCCGCAGTTGCTCGGCCATCAGCCGTTCCTGCTGATAAAGGCGGGCGTTATCAATGGCCATGCCAATCTGGCCGCCGATACTGGTGAGCAGCTCCACTTCCTCATTCTGGAATTGCCGGGACTGGCGCGTGGATACGCTGATGGTGCCTAGCACCTTGCCCCGGGCCTTCAAGGGCACAATCAACAGCGCCTGGATACCTTCCCGCTTCACTATCTCGCGGGTCAGCCGGGGGTCCTGGGAAGCGTCCGCCACCAGCATCGGTTCGCCGCTATCGGCTACCCGGCCGTTGAAACCCTCGCCCACCTTCAGCCGCATCAGACCGGCGGCATACTCATCGGAAGCGCCCCGGCATACCTTGAGTTCCAGCTCCTGAGTGTCTTCATGCAGCAGGTAGACCAGGGCTATCTCCAGGTTCATTACTTCCAGGACTTTGTCCGCCGCCGCAGCGAGGACGTCATCCAGCTCCAGGGAACGGGAGATGACCGCCGAAATGGCATTGATGGCCGCCAGCCGTTTCTCATTGCTCATTATGGCCTGGACATGCGATTGAAGCTCCTGCTTGGTCCCTTCCAGGTTGATTAACGCCTGCTGGCGGCGCTCTTGCTCCCGGTTGTAGCCGCGAAACCATAAATTAACCAGCCCGCCGATGATGATAACCCCACCGGTCTCAAACAGCGCGTCAGGCACATACTGGGATATGAGAAAGACACGGGGCAACATGACCAGCAACGCCGCAGCCAGGCTAATCAGGCCGGCCTTGTTTCCAAGAATAAAGCCGGCGTAGCTTATGGGCAGCAGGAAGAAAATACGTTCCGCCCCGTGCCGGGTCAGTCCCAGGAAACCGAAAAGCGATGGTTCACTGGTATGTAGAATCTGTTGCGGATAATGCAGGACAATCCCAAGGACAAACATGGCCACAATCAGCCAGAAATGGGGACTCCTCACTATCCCCGGCAAGCGACTCGTCTTATTTGCAGCCATATAATCCGGTATTTACCCTCAGCCTATCCCCTCCCTTTTTATCGGGTGGGGAAGTCTCTCAAAGAGGACTCGCCCCTGATGCACAGGTTCAGGGCAGGTCTTCCAGGTTAAACCAGCCTTTGCGCAAGCCGTAGAGCACCGCTTCCGTGCGCGACCCCACGCCCAGCTTGTTGAAGATATTGCCCAGATGGGCCTGCACGGTACGGGGGCTGAGTGAAAGCTGCTCGGCGATATCCTTGTTGCTGATGCCCTTGGCCGCCAGCTTCAGCACCTCCATCTCACGGTCGCTAAGCGGCTCGATGGCCGGTACCTCCGCCGGACTGGAAAACGGGGATACCAGGTGGCCGATAACGCGGCGGGCGATGGTGGGATAGAGCACTGACTCGCCGGCATGGACCGCCCGGATAGCGTCAATCAGCTCGCGGCCGCGCGCATTCTTGAGCAGGTAGCCGGCGGCGCCCGCTTCCAGCAGGGCAAAAATGTACTGGTCGTTATCATAAGCGGTAAGTATCAAGATAGCGGTCAGCGGGTAAAGCGCCTTTATCTGACGGGTGGCCTCGATGCCATTTAGCCTGGGCATGGCAATATCCATGATAACCACGTCAGGTCGCAGCTTTGAGGTCAGCTCCACCGCTTCCTGGCCATCACCGGCCTCACCGACCACTTCCATGTCGCTCTCGCGCTGCACCAGCTGGCGGGTGCCTTCCCGCACGATGACATGGTCTTCCGCCAGCAGGACCTTAATCTTATCCGACATAATATTGCCTATTCCAATTATAGCCTAACACACGCATAGCTTCAATGAAGGCGTGGCAGACCTTTTCCTCAATCTAGTTGTCGTCAGTGTCATTGCGAGCGAGGTGAAGCAATCTGAATTATTGCACACCCTTCGGACGGCTGGCTATTTCCATCATTTCTGAAGTCTAGCGAACAACGAACCTTCATGGCTTTCAGGTCTTCAGACGGATAGACCCTGATACCCAACTTATTGATTATGTCCCGTTTTTCTGTAAACGTAGCTTTGTCCAGGTTTTCCTGTGCCAACCCCTCTAACTGCTTTCTCAGTTCCTCAATATTGACCGCAGGCTTCCCGTCTTCCATCAACCCGCTGAGACGTTTTATTTCCTGTTCCGCTTTATCTATCGTATCCCGGTGGTCATTGACCTTGGATTTAGCCTCCTCGAGACTGTACAGTCCACCTTCAAAACCTTCCCTCACCTTAGCCATCTTGGTTTGGGACCGAAATATCTTCTGCTGCTCCAGCTTGGCCAGCTTGTCTATATCGTGATTCTGCTTCTCCACGACTGATAGTTGTTCCTGGACCCAGTCATCCTGCCTCAATATGGCATAAACACAGTCCCAAACGGTGGTATCCCACGTGTGAGGGATGAACCGGCGATAAGTGCAGTGCTCAACCTGGGATGCGTGGTTCAACCTGGAACATAAATAGTAGAATTTCTCAATATAACGGCTGCGTTTCAATACCAAAGGCTTACCACATCGCGGGCAGAATATGCGGTTACGGAGCAAAGCCGTAATGACCTTTCCCTCTTTCCCCCTCCCACGACCCCGCTCCCTTACCGTCTTGTTAGCTCTCAGCCATAACTCTTCGGTAACAAGGGGCGGTATGCTGAACTCTACTGCCTCACCGGCCGGTTTAGGTCTAATCAAAGTCCTCCTGACCGCTCCGGTTATATCGCCTAATGGTCGCCTCGGGTTCGGCACTCTGGCGTTGGCATTGTACTGATGTCGACCGATGTAACCGTGGTTAAGCATGACATAGCGTACGCTATCTTGTGCCCAGATACCCCCGCTGGGTCCTTTGATACCCATCTCATTCAGCTTCTTGGCCACCCAGTATACCGTGCGTCCTTCGTTACCGACCCAGTGGAAGATTTTGACAATGGTGTCGGCCGGGCTCCCTGACACTGGCTTACCATCCGGACCGGTACCATTGAGTTCCCACCAGGCTTTCTTTATGTGTATTTTACCATCATGCGCTATCTCAGCGTCCCTCCGGTAAACATACCCGTATGCGGCCTTGTGCGACGGTACCCACCCCTTGAGCACACGCCCTATGTTACCGGCCACGGCATTGCGGTTAGTTGCCAGCCTGGCCAGCTTGTTGCTGAAGGTAAGTGCCGACCGGGCAAACTGGCTGCCGACATCCATGCCGCTGGGAGCGTCGCCGAATAGCAGCCTGATGCCCAGTATCTCGCATTCTCTTTCGAAGACCTGCTGGGGCGCTGGCTCCCTTGATAGGCAGCGCAGGTCAGCAAAGAGGATGCCGACAATCTTTTGCTTCTCGGCCAGTTCATGTCTCAAAAACAGCATTGCCGGGCGGTCCAAATGCTCGCCTGTCTCATGGTCATAGAAGACGTATTCCCTCGGTACTACTATACCCTGGTCCCTGGCCATTTTAGCCATGGTAAGCAGGTACTCAGGCAGCCGATTGTTCTGTGCCTGCTGGTCAAGGCTCTGGCGGCAGTAGGCTGTCCACCATATAGGCTTCGAAAGGTCGCAGCCCTCTACGCCGAAGCCCTTTTCATAGCCGGCAGCCTTAGCCGCCTCGATTACGTACCCGTCAATTTGGTCCTTAGCTATGCACTCTACGTCATGGACAGTCATAATTTCGTCTCCTTTCTGCTAAATAGCCAGCCGCGGATGTCTGAGAGAGACTGCTCATCTAGCTCGGTTTCAACGGCCCCCGCTTCAATGACCACATCCGGCTCACTTGCCACGCTGTCCAGCAGCGCCTTGAAAGCCCGCCGTACTGCTTTTCTTAGCTGTGCTTCTTTTACCACAGAGCATTTCGTTTTCTCCATGCCGCACCTCCTCGAGAATATTCACTTGTCTTCCACGGGTAGGCTGGGGTCGAGGGTATACCTGCCTCTGCCCAGGTGGCGCAAGAATCTTCGGTGAGAAGAATAGTGGTGATAGGATGAGTGGTTTGGAGCCGAAGCTATAACGTGGGAAACCCAACTCGATTTCTTAAGCTTCAACTCCGGATATCTACGGGTAGCCAGGTGGTAAAGCTCGGCGGCGCTAAACTCCTTTTCCCCGGTGTCGACCACCGAGGCCTTTGCGGCTTCCAGCACCAGGTCGAACATGGTCTTGCCCCGGCCCAGCTCGAGTCTTTTCCCGGGCTTAATCTCGCTTCCTTCGAGCTTGACGGTGACTACGCACTCGCGGATTCTGATGTAAGAAGATTATTCTCAACGTCTATTG
>JAUYDJ010000216.1 GCA_030690025.1 Chloroflexota bacterium
CCCCCTTTCGCGAAGGGGGAGCAAAGTTGTTTCCCCCTTTGAAAAATCCCGATTCACTTTGTTCATGCGGGATTCCGCATGAGTGTAACGAATCGGAAGGGGTTCACCCTGAAGGATTCTCCCTGAAGGGGATTAAGGGGGATTCGAAGACCTTTCTGCGAGTTTCGCGGGATGCTCTAAACAGGTTCTGCTCACTCATGGTTGTCATTGCGAGGAGCGTAGCGACGAAGCAATCTCATTCTCCACCCATCCGAGATTGCTTCGCTTCGCTCGCAATGACACCGACAACTAAGATTGAGTAAAAGGTCTAAACACCATTATTTGACACCGAACCGCCTTTCGGTCTATTATTCTCACGCTTCGCCAATTAAATGACACTTTCCAGAAAGGAGCATTATGGACAAGAAATGGGATGTTGAAGCCGATGTTATCATTGTTGGTTACGGGTTAGCCGGCGCTGTCGCCGCCATTGAAGCGCATGACGCCGGCGCCGAGGTCTTAGTCCTGGAAAAGAGCCAGTACCCGGGCGGTTGCTCTATCCTTTCCGGGGGCATGATTCTCTGCGCCCGCAACGCCGAAGACGCCGCCAAATACCTTATCAAGACTTCAGGAGGCAGGGTTGACGAGGAGCTTATCCGCGCCTTTGCCCGCGACCTGGCCGAAAATGAAGCCTATATCACCCGGCTGGCCCAGGCCTGCGGTGCTACCACCCGGAACACCAAGGCCCACGAACCCGGGGAGCGGGATGAGTCCGGCTATGTACCATTGGGCTATCCTTTCCCCGGCTACGAGACATTCTACCGCACCGGGGTAGGCCATGTGCCCGGCTTCGAGGGCTTCCCGTGGGTACAGGAGCTAAGGGCCACCGGTGTCAACATGATGAAGGTGGTCTTCGATAACGTGGAAAAGCGGTCGGTAAAGGTCATGCTTTCCACGCCGGTCAAGAAGCTAACCACCAGCGCTAGCGGTGCCGTTACCGGGGTCATCGCCGGTAGCGAAGGCAAAGAGACGGCCTTCAAAGCCCGCCGCGCCGTAATCCTGGCCTGCGGCGGCTTTGAGCAGAACGAGTGGCTGCTCAAGCAATACCTGCAGGGCCTGCCCTTTTACTCTATGGCGCCCTTGACCCATACCGGCGATGGCATCCTCATGGCGCAGAAAGTCGGGGCCGCCCTGTGGCACATGTGGCACGTCCACGGCTCCTACGGCTTCAAGTTTGATGAGTTCCCCATCGCCTTCCGCACGCATCTGGCCGGGCCGCGCAACCCCAAACGTGGCCTGCCCTGGATAGTCGTCGATAAGTTTGGCAGCCGGTATATGAACGAATGCCAGCCGGCGCCCCAGGATACCTCGCACCGGGCCATGGAGCTCTTCGACCCGGATATGCCCGGCTACCCGCGCATACCCTCATACCTTATCTTCGACGAAGCCGGCCGCAAAGAGGGGCCGATTTCCCAGCCACTGGCCATCGGCGACTACCGCTACGATTGGAGCCGGGACAACACCGCCGAAATAGCCAAGGGCTGGATTTTGAAAGAAGATACCCTCGCCGCGCTGGCGCGCCGGATACGGGAAAGCAAGGATAACGAAGCCCGCATGGAGCCGGAGACGCTCGCGGCGACTGTTTCGGGATGGAACGACATGGTCAAACAGAAAAAAGACCCGCTGCAGCGGCCGCCGGGGACAATGGTGCCCATCGCGGTGCCCCCCTTCTACGCCGTGCCGGTCTGGCCCATCATCAGCAACACTCAGGGCGGGCCGCAGCACAACGTCAGACAGCAGATAATCGATGCCTACGGCCAGACCATTCCCGGGCTATACGCGGCGGGCGAGCTGGGCTCTTTCTGGAGCCATCTCTACCTCCTGTCGGGGAACCTGGGTGAATGCCTCTCTTCCGGGCGTGTTGCCGGCCGAAACGCCGCCGCCGAAAGCAAGCACTAGTGCTTAGTGGCAAAAGTTCGCGCAATGATCGAGATTCTTCGCTACACTCAGAATGACGCAAATTCAACTGTCATCCTGAGCGTAACGAGTGGTCTAGCCGGCAACGGCATCATTACGCTGACTTATGTAATTAGGTACTAGTTCAGAACGCATAGAAAAACCAAAAGGGGGGCATCAGCCCCCCTTTTTAGTCTCACGTCAGTCCAAGAACTCTAGAGTCCGCCGTGCCAGAACAACTTGCCATCAATTTTCTTGCCTGGGCCCGGGTCCATCGCTTCAAACCACTCAAACCCGAGTTTCGTGGCAAAGGCTGACCTGTCATCCACATTCGGGAAGTACAGGGACGGCTCGGGATTCTTAACGCCCAGAAGATGCAGGAACAGCTGGCGCTGGGCTTCCCACTCCAGGGCAAAGGCATTCACGCAGGCCTCTTCGATGGTCTTGCCAACCACCACATTGCCATTGTCCCAGACTACTGCGTTCGCCTTACCCATCTTGTCGGCTACCATCTTCCCCTTATCGGCGGCACTGCCAAAACCGGGCCATTTCATAATGGGGACCTTTTCCCCCCAGAGGTACAGGGTATCCCGCCCCGCCGCGGCAAAGGCGCAGGACATATTAGGATGGCCATAGATTAGCCCGCCGATGTCCGGTCTTGCCTGATAGACGGAAAGGTGAAAGAACCTCTCCTCGGGGACATCAATGGACTCGCAGTCCAGTGGGATTCCGGTATTCACGTCCACCAGATAAACATCGTTGGCAGTCATTTCCTGGATAATCTTGCCTGCCCAGTGAACATGCTGCATCATATAGACCCTCTCGCTGCCTTGAATCCGGGCGCTGCAATGCCCGAATACCCAGGGTAGAATACCGCCCTTGGCCAGCACCCTG
>JAUYDJ010000233.1 GCA_030690025.1 Chloroflexota bacterium
GAGGCGGGCATTTCTGCCCGGCTGCGCCGGTAGATAACGGTGACGTCCCGGGCGCCCAGGCGGGAAGCGGTGCGCGCCGCATCGATAGCGGCATTGCCGCCGCCGATGACGGCCACCTTTTCACCCAGCTTGACCTTCTTGCCCAGTTTCACGTTGCGCAGGAAGGGCAGGCATTGCAGGACGCCGGGGCTGTCCTCACCTTCAATACCCAGCTTCACTTTGCCATGAGTCCCGGTGGCCACAAAGACGGCATCGTAGCCGGGCAGGTCAGCCAGTGAGCTGACCCTGCAATTAGTCTTTATTTCCACGCCGGCGCTCTTGATGCCTTCAATCTCGCGGTCGAGGACGCTGCCGGGCAGGCGGTACTCGGG
The DNA here is from genome assembly GCA_030690025.1 of Chloroflexota bacterium. Lineage (GTDB taxonomy): Bacteria > Chloroflexota > Dehalococcoidia > Dehalococcoidales > JAUYDJ01 > JAUYDJ01. The sequence goes on from JAUYDJ010000233.1 coordinate 372, forward strand.
AATAGCCACCCGCATCATGCCGCCGGCTAAAGGCGCGGCCTCAAAAACGGTCACGGCGTGCCCATGTTCAGCCAGGTAATAACCCGCTGTTAGACCGGCCGGACCCGAGCCGAGAATGGCCACTTTCTTACCGGTAATGTCTATTTTCTTACCGGTAGTCCTGTATTTGTTAGGCTCGGACTGCCATGCCCTGCTGTCCTTTTCGGCGATGAAGCGCTTGAGCCCCATGATGGCAATCGGGTCATCCAGGTGCCCGCGCAGACATTTGGACTCGCAGGGATGGAAGCAGGCAATACCGCAGACAAAGGGGAAGGGTATGCTTTCTCGGACCACGGCCAGGGCATCGGCAAACTTGCCCTGCCCTATCAGCCGGACATACTGCGGCACGTCTATGTGGGCGGGACACGCCTCTTTGCAGGGCGCTGCCGCCTTCTCATCCTTCTTCACTATACCGTGGTACCAGCAGGTATCATAGCACTTGCCGCAGTGAATGCACAGGTCCTGGTCTATAGAGGACTTCTCAAAATACCCGGGCAGATTCCACATCTGCTCGTAGGCGTAGCTGTTCCTGACCGCGGCACCGATGATTTCCCGGACGCTCTTGTGTCCCTTGGCATCCAGGAAGGCATTTAGCCCTTCGATGGCTTCCTTGACCACGTAGAAGCCCCTGACGATAACCGTAGAGCAGAACTCGATGGCGCTGGCCCCGGACATGAGGAAGCGCACCACGTCCTCCCAGTCATAGGCGCCGTTCGAGCCGAGAATGGGGAACTTGGGGTCGTCAGCATGAATCTTGGAGACCCAGCGCAGGGTTAAGGGGAGCATCCAGGTGCCGCCCACGCCAGCCCAGCCCCAGATGTAGGGCTTTTCGTTATCAATATCAACGGCAAAACCGAGGAAGCGGTTGTGGCAGGTTACCCCGGCGGCGCCTACCGCTTTGACGGCCCGCGCCGTAGCGGCCAGGTCCTGCTGCTGGGGAGACAGCTTTACGAACACCGGTATTTTGACGGCCTCTACTACTGTCCGGGTGATGTCAACATAGGTATCGCAGGACTTGACGATACCGCCCTTATCATGCAGCTCTTCTCCCTGGGGGCAGGCCAGGTCAAGCTCAATCATGGGTATATCAATCTGCTGCATCTTTATGGCCAGGCGGGCCATTTCCTTGGCATCAGTGGAGCCAAACACGCTGCCCACCACCTGGGCATCGCACTGTTTGGCGTATTTCAGCGTTTTTACCAGTTCCTCAAACCAGTAGTCCTCGTTCTCACCCTCCAATCCGATGCCGCCGCGCCAGTAGTTGGTGTAAATCCGGGGTATATCGCGGCCATAGGCCGGCCGCCGGTCATGGCCAAAGATGCGCGCCTTGGTCAGGTTGGTGTTCCGCTTGTATTCCTGGCTATTGGTATAGGACTTGGCTACCACCGCCCCGGCCCCCATGTCAAAGGCCCGCTTCATCTTGTCAAAGTTCTCAGTGACTTCACTGGAGGAAGTCCATACCGGATTCTTAAATCTGACTCCGGCAATCTCTACACTCAGGTCTGCCATTATTTCCTCCCCTTTATGTTAACTCAACTTTTACGCGCAAAAACTCCCCTTGTCAAAAAGTTTTTACAGTCATGTGGGTAATGTCAAAACCGGCGGATAAATTTCCGAATGAAAGGAAAGTCCGTCATCATCATCGCCCAGACCTGGCAGCCAAAAGGCTAACCGGCTGCTCATTCTTCTTCGTCAGTCCTCTATTTTCAGGTTCGCACTTTGGGGATTTATTTGGGGATATGCGCAATAACTCCCAGCATATTTATCATATATCAGCCTCGCTGGTATGTCAACCGAATTGAGCCGTTTGCCGGTTCTACCGCGGTGGAAAAACAAAAGCTGGGCTTTAAGCCCAGCTTTTGTCAGTCCGAGATAAAGGAATGGCCCTAATACAAAATGCTTGGCAACCACAGCGCCAGCTCTGGAAAAACCGCGAGAAGGACTATCAGGCCGAGCGCCGGGATCAGGAAAGGAAGCGAGCCTTTGGCAATCACCATCAGGTCGTACTTGGGCACAATGCTCTGCAACACAAACAGGTTTAAGCCGAACGGCGGCGTCACCAATCCTATCTCTGCCAACACCACAAAAACTACACCAAACCAGATAAGGTCAAAACCCAGCTTCTGTATCAGTGGGCCGACAAAGGGCATGGTGAGCACCAGCATGGACATGGAGTCGAAGAAGCATCCCAGGATGAGGTACATGATGACAATGACCAGGAACATGCCCCATTTGCCCAGCGGCAGGGTAAACATGAATGACGAAAAGGCAGTGGTAAGGCCAATGTAGTTGAAGACCTGGGCCAGCACGCGGGCGTTAAAGATAACAAAAGCAATCATGCAGTTTATCTTTACCGCGTCCCACATGCTTACCTTGAGCGCCTTATAGGTCATTTTGCGATAAAACACCGCCAGGAGAACACTGAGGAGGGCGCCTATCGCCGCTGCCTCGGTGGGGGTCATGATGCCGG
>JAUYDJ010000037.1 GCA_030690025.1 Chloroflexota bacterium
ATGAAATACGCCGGCTACGACCTCATCCTTATCCGCGGCAACACGCCCAAACGGGTCTATCTATGGATTAACGACGACCATGTTGAGCTGAGAGACGCCAAGCACATGTGGTGTAAGGATACCTGGGAGACGCAGCGGTTAATCCGTGAAGAGCTTAACGACCACAGCATCCGCACGCTCAAGATAGGCCCGGCCGGGGAAAACCTGTGCTACTGCTCCTGCATTATATCGGACTTGTCCCGCGCCGCAGGTAGGGGCAGCACCGGGGCGGTGTGGGGCTCCAAGAACCTCAAAGCCATCGCTGCCCGGGGCACTAAAGGGGTGAAGGTCGCTAAACCCAAAGAGTTCGTGGAATACTGCAACATGCTGGTGCAGCGCTTCAAGCAGGACCCCTTCTATGAGATACACTCGGCGTGGGGCACGCTGGGCTGGGTGTCTACGCCCGCCCTGGTCGCTCAATACCGCGGGCCGGACCTGCCCACCCTGCACCACCAGAATTTCGCCCCCTTCATGAAGAAGAACATCGCCTGCTTTGGCTGCTCGGTGCACTGCAGCCACTGGTACGAAATCAATGAGGGCAAGTACAAGGGGACGGTAGGCGAGGGCCTGGAAGCTGTCTGCACCCTCTACGTGGGCGCGATGGCCCGCATGGGCAGCCCGGCCTGGCAGTGCAAGTTCAACACCCTGTGCAACCAGCTCGGCGTGCATAACGAGCACCCCGGTGAAGCTATCGCCTGGGCCTGCAAGCTCTTTGAGCAGGGCATTATCACTAAAGAGGACTGCGATGGGCTGGAGCCCAGGTGGGGCGATGAGGATGTCGCCACGGAGCTGCTCTTCAAGATGGTAAAGAAAGAGGGTTTCGGCAAAATCCTGGATGGCTACCCGGTGCGTGGCCCCAAATGGCTGGGGCGCAACTCGGAGATATATGCCAGCCATAACAAGGGCAATCCCACCTATGGTGACGGCGAGCTAAAGCTGGGGTCGCAGTGGGCTTTGGGTATAGGCGTCAGCACCCGCGGTCGCGACCACCTTGTCGGGTCGCCGTGGAACCTGGTGCAGGGTATGTTCAAAGAGATGCCGGATGATGTCATGCAGCGGCTGGGCAAAGAGCGTTACAACGACCCCCACGTTTTCGACAAGTGGGGCACCAATCCCAAGAAAGCCCGTCTTGTCTATGATTACGAGCACAACTGCGCCCTGGCTGACATGACCGGCGTCTGCAAGTTCAATGCCGAGTATGCCTTCTACGATAAGGGCATTCACCTGGACGATTTTGCCCGGCTGCTCACCCTGGCCACCGGAGTGAGTTACACGGTTCAAGATGTGGTCCACGCCGCCGAGCGGGAGATGCTGCTGGAGAGGGCTTACAACGCCCGGGAAGGAATAAGAAAAGACGATGATTACCCGCCGTTGTTCACCTGGCAGCTCAAGCATGGCAAGCCAAATCCCGTTTACAACTACGATAACTACAAGATAACCATCGCGGAATTGACCAAACTGCTCGATGAGTACTACCGCTGGCGCGGCTGTGATACTGCTACCGGTATCCCTAACCGGGCCAAACTGGAAGAGCTGGGGCTGAAGGATGTAGCCGATGACTTAGACCGACGGGGAATATTACCCCGGCAGCGCAAGAGACCTTCAAAGGCAGGCCCGGGAGGTGCGAATGAGCTTTAATAAAGAAGCCAGAAAACAGGTCGTGGCATCCGTCAACCGCGCTTTTGCCAGGGAGGTCGCTGACTACGGCAATGAAAGGCTGGGGCACCTGTGGCACTTCAGCGAGACGGATGTCATCAAAGTCCTGGTGGCGCTGAACCATTTAGCTGAGGCTAAGGGCAAAGAGGTTGACTCCGATGTCCCGGCTAAACCGCTAGCCTGGTATGCCCCGGCGAAGCGCCTGGAGTGGTACGAGCCTGAAGAAAATCCGGTGCTTGCCGCCAGATTTGAAGTGTGGAGAACATGGGTCAGCGGTGCTATTGCCGGCGGCTGAGGTAGACCGAAAAGAGTTTTAGTCCCAGTTAACCAAAGTAGAGCCGAATACTATACCCCCTTTCTTTCTTGAAGAAGGGGGTATATATTTATAAGAAAAGGGAGGTGTGCTCCCTTCACCTTTCCCACCTGCTGTAACCGCAAATCGCTTGGGCATCTTCGTCTGGTGGTTAATTCTGTGTAATCGAGGGAGGCGTACCGGTGAAAAGACTGCTGGGTTGGCTCGCAATCGTATTGACTCTGGCGCTGGTGGTAACATCTTGTGCCGGCGGCGGCACCACCAGTGGGAAAGGGCCTATCGTGGTCGGCTCCAAGATTGATACCGAGGGGGCATTGCTTTCGCAGGTAATCATCGCCATGCTCAAGGCTAACGGTTTCCAGGTAGTCGATAAGTCGCAGACCGGGACTACCCAGGTGGTGCGTAAAGCCCTGCTCAGTGGCGAGATTGACATCTACCCTGAGTACACCGGCAACGGCGCTTTCTTCTTCAGCGAGACGGAATCTGACGTGTGGAAGGATGCCCAGAAAGGCTATGAGCGGGTAAAGCAGCTCGACAAGGAAAAGAGTAACGTCATCTGGCTGCAGCCCGCCCCAGCCAACAACACCTGGGCGATTGCCGTACCCAAAAGCCTGGCCGATAAGGAGCGCCTCAAAACCCTGGATGATTTTGCCGCCTATGTCAACCGTGGCGGCTACGTCAAACTGGCCGGCTCCGAGGAGTTTGTCACCAGCGCGGTGGCCCTGCCCGCCTTCCAGAAGGCCTATGGTTTCACTCTCAAGTCAGACCAGCTGGTGACGCTCTCCGGCGGCAACACCGCGCTTACTGAGAAAGCGGCCGCCGAAGGTTCGGGCGGGGTCAACACCGCCATGGCCTACGGGACCGATGGTGCGCTGGCCTCCCTTGGCCTGGTGGTCCTGGCCGACCCGCGCGGCGTGCAGCCGGTCTACGAACCGGCCCCCATTGTGCGCGGGGAGGTATTCGCTAAATACCCGGAGCTGGCCACCATTCTTGACCCGGTCTTACAGTCGCTGACTCTTGAGACCCTGCAAACGCTCAACGCTAAAATTGCCATTGAAGGACAGCCCGCCGCCGAGGTGGCGCGCAGCTACCTCACTTCAAAGGGCTTCCTGAAATAGTTTGAGGCAGGATTAGATATGCTTCGGCGCTCGGTCAACCCCGATAGCGTGGCTGTTACCGGGTCGGTCATTGGCCTGCTGTCACTGCTGACCGGCTGGTTAACCCTCAAGCCAAATCGCGTGGCCTCCGGCACCAGCCTCAGCCTGTGGCAGGTGGCTGACTGGTATGGCGCGGCCGCTGTCCTGGCACTGTGGCTGTTGTGCCTTGTCCTCAGCCTGGTGTCCAGGAGTAAACTCCGGACAGTAGTCCTGGGCGTTGCCGCTAACCTGATTCTGGTCATCGTCTTTATATTTGCCGGTCAGGCCGCCGAACGACTGATTGCCGGGGCGGCCCCGTTTGCCCGTGTTTCGCTCGGCGCCGGTATCTGGCTAACCGTCGCGGGGGTGTATGTTTTAGTGTTTGCCGTCCGCCAGAAGCTGCGCGACCAGCCGCTGTG